>JBPCTG010000145.1:0-1866 GCA_051006395.1 Candidatus Limnocylindrus sp. | reverse complement strand
GTGGAACGTTCGGATTCGGCACCATCTGGTTTGCCTTCACCATCGGTCCGCAGGTGCAGTTCTGGCTGGCCAGACTCGATCGCGGCGGCCGCGCTGAAGCGCAGGCGGCGCTCGCCGATCGTCGCTAGCGCGAGCTCGCGCGGCCAGAACTAGTGCGGTAGGAGCGCGTCGATCGCGATCGCCGCGAAGATCACCGTTAGATAAGTGATCGAGAAGCGATAGAGGCGCGAAGCACCGCGCAGCAACCCATCGCCGAGCACCTCGCTGCGCAGCCGCCAAGCGCGCATCAAGAAGAGCGCGCCGAAGAGCGTCGCCGCCGTGAGATACACGAGCCCCATGCCGGCAACCGCCCACAAGAGGAGGCTCATCGCGACAAGCAGCAGCGTGTAGAGCCAGATCTGCCGCGCTGTTTCAGCGGGGCCCGCCGTGACGGGGAGCATTGGCACCCCGGCCGCAGCGTAGTCGGGACCGATGCGCATGGCGAGCGCCCAGAAGTGCGGCGGCGTCCAATAGAAGACAAGGGCAAAGAGCAGGATCGGCGCAAGCGACACGTCGCCCGTTACGGCGGCCCAGCCGATCACTGGCGGAAGGGCGCCCGCCGCGCCGCCGATCACGATGTTCTGTGGCGTGGAGCGCTTGAGGATGAGTGAGTAGATGAGCACATAGAAGCCGAGTGCGAGGAGCGAGAGGAATGCGGCCATCATCGTGGTCGTCGCCGCCAAGAAGAGGAATGAGGCGGCGCCAAGGAGTGATCCAAAGATGAGCGCCGATCCAATGCTGATGCTCCCGGCAACGAGCGGTCGGCTCGCTGTGCGCGCCATCTGTGCGTCGATGTCCGCATCAACGATGCAATTAAACACGTTGGCGCTCGCGGCGCTCAACGTTCCGCCGATAAGCGTTGCGATGATCAGGGTAAATGGCGGCACTCCGCGCGCAGCCAAGAACATCGCCGGCACCGTGGTGATAAGCAGCAGCTCAACGATGCGCGGCTTCGTAAGGGCCATATAGGCGCGCACGCTATCGCGGATGCGCCGCCCGTCGCTGCGACGCGCAGCACCACCTGAGCCGCCGCGCGACGCGGCGCCGCCCGAGGGGCTCCGTGCGGCGAGGAGTGCGAGTGAGGCGGCCGATGCGGCCAAGATCCAGATGATCGTGGCGAAGGCCACATGGAGCGTCTGGGTCCACGGCGCAAGCTTCGTGAAGATCTGCAGTGCGCCGATGATCGACTGCACGACCATGAGGCCGAGCGCGGCGGTCAAGAGGCGGCGCACCGAAGGGAGGCTCGACGCATCACGCCGAACGATCCACGTCGCCGAGAGGAGGATGAGGAAGACGATCGCGGTGGCGTAGCGGTGCACCACCTGCGGCGCAGAGAGGGTCGTGATCGGCGGGAAGGGGGTTCCTCCCATCAGCGGCCAATCCGGATACAGCAGCCCTGTGTCGCTCCCGGTCACGTTGGACCCGAAGAGGAGCAGCGCGTACACGGCACCCGCTGCGATCACCGGCGCAACCACTGCGCCACGCGCCTTGAGGATCGGGCCGAGTCGCTCGGCGTAACCAGTGCGCGCGAGCGTCCATGTTTGCAGGCCGACAAAGGCCATGGCGGTGGCGAGGTGAGCGGTGACCGAGATCGCCGAGTTCGACTCCAGGACAGTCTGGCGGCCGAGCCACGCCTGGAAGGTAACGAGCAGGAGCAGGGCGATGCTCGCCCCTTGCAACGAGCGACGTCCGCGCAGCGAGCGGAGCGCAGAGACGACGAGGGCGAGGGCGATCAGCCCGATCCCCGCAGCGATGGTGCGATGGATCCACTCGAGCCACGCCTTGTAGTCGTTGAGCGGTGGGATCAATTGCCCGTAGCAGAGCGGC
>JBPCTG010000144.1:0-3345 GCA_051006395.1 Candidatus Limnocylindrus sp. | reverse complement strand
GCGGAGCACGCCGAGTCGCTCGGCGCTCACGTCGACGCCAACGATGAGCGACGGCCCGCTCTCCATTTCAATGGCGCGCTGCACGTGCATCTGGCCCATAGGGCCGCCGGCGCCGATCACCACCAAGCGCCCGCCAGGGCGCAGCTCGGCGCGGTTACGCGCTTCGCCATACGCATCGCCAATGTCGTAGTTTTCGGTGCCAAGGATCGCGATGTAGTCGTAGTGGACGCGGCCTGCATCGATGGCAACGTTGAGCGCGCCTGAGGGGCGACCAACAAGATTGAACGTGCCACGGAAGGCGACGGCGGCGAGGATCGCCGCGACGCGATCAGGTTCGCTTACGCCGATGGCGATCACGTCGTCGAAGCCGCCGCCGTGTGACGTCACGAACGCGGGGATCTCGCCTGTGGCGGGCGAAGGTGCAACGATCACCTCACACCCGTCGCGCAGCAGGCCGCGCAGTCGCGACTCGAGTGCGGGGGATGCGCCGGTGATCACCACGCGCTTCGGTGCGCGCGAGCCGCGCCCCCACTTCAGCTCCGCGTCGGGCTCTGTAGCGACGTCGATCCAGGCGCTCCCTCCGTCGAGTGGCTCGAGGCGGCGACGCTGGGTGTAGGCAGCTTCGACGCAGGCCCACGGCTCGGTGAGCGCAGCGCTCGCGGCGCTAAACGAATCATCGATCGGGATCAGATAGGTCCCCTCGGGGCTGTCGATCATCTCTGGCCCCATCAGATGAAACTGCGTCAGCGCGCCGGAGATCACGTAGCCGTAGGCGGTGCTCTTCCCCTTCACATACACGTCGGGCTGCACGGCAAACCGGCTCCCCGCCTTGTAGCGGTCGGCGAGCTTCGCCCCCGCTGCGATCACCGTGACCGATGCCTCATGGCCGAGGCGCGTGGGGTTCGTCTTGAGGTCGCGCCCGACCAGCTTGGGATGCTGGTCGCCGGCGGTGAGTACCTTGAGGTCGCTGAAGCAGAGCGAGACGCAGTCGACGCGCACGAGCAGCTGGTCGGGGCCGGGGGCAGCCACGGAAAGCACCTCGGGCTTGCCGTCGCGGCCGAGGTTCTCGAACCCCGCGCCGTACAGGTTCCAGCCGAGGGAGCTCGTAGGAAGGTTCGTTGCCTCGCTCATCGCTCCCCCATCATCGCTGAATTTGTTCGCGCCCGCGCCAGCACCGCGTGCGGCTACGCAGGGTCGAGGATCTTCACGACCTCGGCAGGGTCGCTGGTGGTGCGCAGCCGCTCGAGGGATGCCTCGTCGTCGAGCACCTCGGCGAGCGCTGCGAGCACGCCCATATGCTCCTCGGCCGTCGCGGCCAAGCCGCACACAAACTGCACCTCGTCGCCGTCGTCGTTCCAGCGCACCGGTGCCGCAAGGCGCACCACTGAAACACCGGCACGAATCACCGTCGCCATGTCGGGCTCAAGGCCGTGCGGAATGGCGATCCCCTTGCCGACGAAGGTGCTCATCACCTGTTCGCGCGCGAGCATGCCGGCAACGTATGCAGCGGGAACGCAGCCATCGGCGACGAGCAGCTCGCCCGCCGCGCGAATCGCGGCGTCGCGATCGGCCACGACGCGGTCGAGGGCGACGCGTGACGGCAGAATGATTCCAGGCACGAAACGCTCCTAGTTGCCGGAGATCGTCTTGCCGCCGGCGATGTCGGCGACGAGCTTCGCAAGTGCTGGGTCGTTGAGGAAGTACTTGAAGGTGACGATCACCGCCGACTTCGCGCGCGTCTTCACCGAGCCGACGAACGCTTCGTGGCACACGATGAACTTCGCCGATGGATCGACGCGGCTGGCGGCGGAGTGGTAGACCTCGATCCCCTCGACCTTCGCCTTCTTCAGTTCTTTCTTGATCCAGTTCACCGTCATGAGGCTCGAGCCGATCCCGGCCTCGCACACCACAACAATCTCTTCGATCTCCTTGGCCTTAACGGACTTTGCCACGTGTGCACCTCACTCTTGACTTCGATGCGGTGAATAGGCGACGGGGCCCCGGAGCCTCGCGGCTCCGAGACCCCGTCGCGCGTTACCGAAACGTACGGCGCTCAGGCCAGGCCGGGGATCCCCGACTTGCCAGCCTTCGCGACGCCCTTCGGCTCCTTCACAGGAACCGCACGGAGGATCGCCGATCCAGCCAGGAACGAGGCGACCGCACCAAGCGCAACTCCGCCGAGCACCTGCACGTGGAACCCCTGTGGGATCACGGCGAGGTAGGCGAAGATCGAGCCCGGCGACGGCGTGGCCACGAGGCCAGCGCCGGTCACCATGAACCAGGTGTCAGCAACGATTCCACCCGCGTACATGGCGCCCAACATGATTGGGTGAGCCAAAACGTACGGGAAGTAGATCTCGTGAATACCACCGAAGAAGTGGATGATGATCGAGCCTGGTGCGGAGTCCTTCATGAACCCCTTCCCAACGAACCAATAGGAGAGCAACAGGCCGAGGCCTGGGCCCGGATTGGTCTCGAGGAGGAAGTGGATCGCGCGCCCGGTCTCCTTGGCAGCCGCCGCGCCGAGCGGGGCGAGCACGCCGAGGTTGAGCGCGTTGTTCAAGAAGAGCACCTTGGCCGGCTCAACAATCAAGTCTGCGAGGGGCAGAAGCCCAGCGGAGACGAGGCTGCTGACGACCGAACCGAAGAAGTTGCTCACCGCCTCGACCACTGGACCGATCACCGTCTGGGCGATCAGCGTGATGATCAAGCCGAGGATGCCGAGGGCGAAGTTGTTGACCAGGAGCTCAAAGCCCACTGGCACGCGCGGCTGGAGCACGCCGTCGACCTTCTTGAGCACCCATGCGGCCGATGGCCCCATGATCATGCCGCCAAGGAACTGCGGGATGCTCGAACCAACGACGACACCCATCGTCGCGACCGCACCGATCACACCACCGCGGTGTCCGTAGATCACGGAACCGCCGGTGTAGCCGATGAGGATCGGGAGCAGGTTGAGGATCATCGGACCGACGAGCTTCACGTACGTCTCGTTCGGTGCCCAACCCGTTGGAATGAAGAGGGCTGTGATCAACCCCCACGCGATGAACGCCCCGATGTTCGGGACGACCATGGAGGCCAAGAAGCCGCCATAGCTCTGAACTCGATCTCTGAGTGCCATCTTGCGATGTACCTCCCTAATCGAACCGGTTCCAAGCCCCCCGAACGGGGGGCCGCCAGTCGCGGTAAGGGTACGGTCAGGAGGGTGAAAATCAAGCCCCTGTTGCCATTTGGTTAAGGGAACCCTCGTGTTCCCCCTCAGCCGCTATTCGGGCTCTCCCGGTTGGGGGGTTCGAGCACGATTGAGAGGGTGGTCGGCGTGTGCCTCGGCCGCCTCACGGGCCG
>JBPCTG010000143.1:0-17162 GCA_051006395.1 Candidatus Limnocylindrus sp. | reverse complement strand
GGGGGCCGACGACTACATGACGAAGCCGTTCCGGGTGCGGGAGCTGCTCACGCGCGTTAAGTCGCAGCTGCGTCGCGCCTACGGTGAGCTCGCCGACGCCGGCGGCGGCAGGGTGATCCGCGCCGACGACCTGCTCATCGACCTTGAGCGACGCCGTGTGAGCCGCGGCGGAAAGCGCGTCGCACTCACCCCGACTGAGTTCGAGATCTTGCGCATCCTCGCCGAGAAGCCGGGCCGCGTGTTCGCACGACGTGATCTGCTTGAGCGCGTGCGCGATTACGACGCGGCGCTCGCCGGCGACGAGAAGACGATCAACGTGCACGTGAGCCACCTGCGCGACAAGATTGAAGAGGACCCGTCGGCCCCACGCTTCGTGCTCACCGTACGCGGCGTCGGTTACTCGTTTGCCGACGCGGCAGAGCGCGGAGCGGCGGAGCGCGGGAGCAACGCCTGATCAGTCTCGACGCGGCTCTTCGTCGCATCCCGATCACGGGGCTGCGGGCGCGACTCACTGTCGCATTCCTCGCCATCGTCTTGACGGCGCTCGCACTCTCTGGTGGATTTGTGGTGACCAGGGTGAGCGACGACCTTGCGGCGCAGGCCGCCGCAACGCTTCAGGTGCGACGCACCGCAGTTGCAACGATCGTACGCAGCATTGCGAAGGCAGCCGCTGGTGACGCGCTCATCCTCGATCGCAAGGGGCGCGTCAACGCCGACGTAGCCGCACGCTTCCGCCTGCAAGATGCAGAGCTGCAGAGCCTCGCCCTCGAGATTGCCCGCGCCGACGTGGTGATCCGTTTCGGCCGGTACGACGCCGACAAGAGGAGCTTCACCCCCGCAGAAGATGGGATCTTCGTGATTCGCTCCGAAGGGATCGAGCTGGCGACCGGAGAGGCACGCGAGAAGAGCGGCAGCGGCCCTGAGGTCTTCACCGTCAGTGGGGCGGTAGTGAGCGCCGCGGTAGAGATCAGCTTGGAGCGACCACTCTCCACGCGCGAGTTTCGCCTCACGCAAATCGTCAGCCTGATCTTCTTGATCGGCATCATCGCGCTTCTCTTGGCGGTCGGCCTCGCCGTATACGCCGCTGGGCGTTTCGCCTACCCAGTACAGCTGCTCTCAGAGACCGCAACGCTGATCGCCGACGGTGACCTGACCGCCCGCGTGCCGAGCGGTCCAGGCATCGCCGGGAACGAGGAGATGTCGGCGCTGCTGGATCAATTCAACCGGATGGCGAGTCGTCTCGAGTCCACCGTTGATGCCTACCGTCGCGAGCGCGATCGCGGCCAAGAACATCTCGCTGACGTGTCGCACGAGCTACGTACGCCGCTCGCGGCGCTGCGCGCCTTTGTCGACCTTCTTGAGGGGAGCGCTGAGAACGACCCGGCAACGCGCAAGAAACTTCTTGCCGAGGCGGGGCGACAACTGGAACGCATGGACGCGCTCACCGCGAACATCTTGGAATTGTCGCGATTTGACGCGGGGATCGCGCGTCCGATCTTCACGGAGGGCGACTTACGGTCAAGCGTGCGCGCTGCGGTCGAGCAGGCGGCGGCCGGTGCACGCCGACGCGGCGTTTCACTCGACGAACGACTCCCCGCACGCCGAGTGATGATCCGCCACGACGAGGCGCTCGTCGGCCAGGCGGTGGCGAACCTTGTGGCGAACGCGCTGAAATTCACACC
Source organism: Candidatus Limnocylindrus sp. (assembly GCA_051006395.1). Classification (GTDB taxonomy): domain Bacteria; phylum Chloroflexota; class Limnocylindria; order Limnocylindrales; family Limnocylindraceae; genus Limnocylindrus. The sequence continues at coordinate 15,480 of JBPCTG010000143.1, read as the reverse complement.
ACGCGGCGGCAAGGTAACGGTGACGGTGCGTCCGCTCGCAACTGGATCTGCAACGGTCATCGTCGAAGACGATGGCGTCGGCATCGACTCAGCCGAGCTTCCACGCATCTTTGATCGCTTCTATCGCGGCACCGAAAGCCTCGCCGCCGCCGGAAAGGCTGCGCGTTCTTCGGGCTCAGGGCTCGGCCTGGCGATCGTGAAGTCGATCGTCGACATGCACGCCGGTCGCATTGTGGTGGAGAGCCTCGCCGGTCGCGGCACGAAATTCGCGTTGACGCTGCCTGTCGATCCTGAGGCGACCGCGGTAACCGCCGACGAGCCTGCGGCCGAGGGTGGATCCTCGCTCACGCTGCTGAGCGTTGGTCGTCGCGCCGCGACACTCTTCGGCGAGGTAGTGAAAACTTCATTCCGCCTACGGCGCGTTCTGAACGCTGAGCAGTCATCGTCTACGGTAGAAGGAACGACCTCGGCCCACGATGCGGCCACGGCAACGCAGGAAACGGTGAAGCGAGAAAGCGAAGGCAGCAATACATGAGAAGCGACAAATCTGATGCGCCAAAGCTTGGCGGCGCCGAGCGCCCACTCCGCTTCGAGCCAGAGCCCGGTGCCGGTGGGCAGCCGTGGAACGACGCTCGCGCCGATGAGGCGCCAGCTCGCCCGTCACCGTTGGGCGCTGCGCCGCGTGGCCCTCTTAGCCGCCGCGCTTTGGTCGGAATCGTTGCCGCCTCGCTCGTCTTCGGCTCGATCGGTGGGGCCGGGGCGACCGTGCTCCTCCTCGGCGGCGGGCTGCGCGGCGCCGACCTTCCAGGACAGATCCGTCAGACGCTCGTCTCTGAGCAGTCGGCGATCGTCACCGTCGCCGAAAATGTTTCGCCGGCGATTGCGACGCTCGAGGTTACCGCGGGGGCAAGCAATGCCGTTGGCTCGGGGGTCATCTACTCCGCCGATGGCTGGATCGTCACGAACAAGCACGTGGTGAACGGGGCGAACAGCATCACCGTGCACCTTAAAGATGGCCGCGACTTTCCGGGGCGCGTCTATGGCATCGACACCCTCACCGACCTTGCGATCGTGAAGGTTGAGGCGTCAGGGCTCACCGCCGCCACACTCGGCCGTTCCAGCAGCATCAACGTTGGCCAGACCGCCATCGCAATCGGTTCGCCGCTTGGCGTTTACACCAACTCCGTTACCGCGGGAATCGTCTCCGCGATTGGGCGAGAGATCGATACCGAGTCTGGTCGACTCAGCGGCCTGATTCAAACCGACGCCGCGATCAATCACGGCAACTCTGGTGGCGCGCTCGTCGATTCGAGCGGTGCCGTGATCGGTATCAACACCGCGATAGCGACCGAAGGTTCTGGGATTGGATTTGCAATCCCGATCGACATTGCGCGCCCGATCATGGAGCAGGCACTCGCCGGCGAGGCGCTCTCACGCCCATGGGTCGGCGTGCGCTACATCGCCCTGAATCTGAGAACCGCCGCGAAGAACAAGCTCCCCGTCAACAAGGGTGCGTGGGTCACTGGCGACGGCGCCGCGCCCGCGATCGTTCCGGGCAGTCCTGCTGAGGCTGCAGGGCTGAAGGAGGGCGACATCATCGTTTCCGTCGAGGGGACGGAGATCGACGAGTTGCATCCCCTCCAAGACCTTCTCGTCCAATACTCGCCCACGAAGACGGTCGTACTGAAGGTGCTGCGAGCCGGTGCGACGATCGACGTCAGTGTCACGCTCGGGATTCGCCCGCCGCAGTGATCGGTCGCACTCCGAGGCGCAGCCTGCTCAGATGAGGCCGTCGCTTGGGAGCACCCCTGAGCGCATCAGCCCTTCGCGCACCGCACCAATGAGGTAGAGAGACCCGGCAACTACGACTGGCCCATGATGGGTCGCAGCGGCGCGCATCGCCGCCGCGGCGTCCGCTGCGATGATCGTCGATGAGCCGAGGCCCGCGGCCTTCGCAACGCGCGCTAGGTCGGTAGGCGGTAGGGATCGTGCATCGCCCACGCTGGTGCAGATCAACGTTGCGTCGCGCAGTCTCTCCGACTCGGCCAGCGAAATGCAGAGTGCATCAACGGCCTTGTCGGCCATTGCACCAAGCACCAGGGTGGTCTTCCCCGCCCCGCGCAAGTCATCACCAAGATCGTCGATTCCTTCGGCGAGAGCGGCGGCGCCATCAGGGTTGTGCGCGCCGTCGAGGAGCAGGTCGCGACCACTCGTTGGGCCGAACGCGTTCTCAATGAGCTCCATGCGCCCGGGCCAGCGCGCCGCAGCAAAGCCGCTACGCAATGCGTCGGCCGAAACATCGGCGATCCCGGCCTCGCGCAACGCATCAATTGTTGCGGCGGCAACCGCCGCGTTCACCGCCTGGTGGCGACCAAGGAGGCCGATGCGCACCGCGCCGTAGCCTTCGAGTTCAACGTGGAGACCGTTGCGGCCGAGCAGTTCCACCTCGCCAGGAACGGCGATGCGCAGCGGCGCGCCGACACGCGCGGCGCGATGTCGCATCGCGTCGAGTGCCCCGCCACGAAGCGTTGCGCCTGTGACGGCACGATCGCCGCGCACGATGATCGCTGCCTTCTCACGGGCGATCGCCTCGATCGTGTCGCCGAGGTAGCGCTCATGGTCAAGGCCAACGTTGGTGATAACGGCCACGCCGCCGTCCCACGCGTGCATCGCATCGAGCCTTCCGCCGAGTCCGATCTCGACCACGGCGGTATTTATCTGCTCCGCACGGAGCGCATCGAAGATCGCGCCGACGAGCAGTTCGAATTCCGTGGTGGGTCCGACGCGCCCTTCGATCTGGTCGGCCGCCGCGAGCGCGCGGTCGATCGCGCGGGCGAACGGGAGCCCGCCGATCGGCTTTCCGTCGATCTGTAGGCGCTCGCGATAGGAGACGAGGTGCGGGCTCGGTGTGGTCGCATGGCGCACGCCAGCGGCGTTCAGCGCCGCTGAGACGAGGGCGACGACGCTCCCCTTCCCGTTCGTCCCCGCAACGAGCGCGCCGCGGACCCCTCGCTCTGGCGAGTCGAGGGCGCGCAGGAGAGACCGGGATCGGCCGAGGCCGAGGCGAATGCCGAAGCGTCCACGTGCGGTGAGGGCGACGAGCGCCGCCTCCCAGGCAGCTTCGCCATCCCCTGCGTTGAGGGCCGCGCTGAGCGCCTTGCGGGCTTCGGTGACGCGTTCGCGCATCGCGTCGATGAGTTCCTGATCACTGGCGATCTCTGGCATCTATGGGAGCGTAGCGGTCAAGTCGCGGCGCGTGCGAGAATCGCATCCATGCAGCCGAATGGCGCTCCGGGGTCACGGCCTCCACGTCGCGAGAGCCTCTTCGACGTCATCTTCGGCTCCCGCAAGAATCCACCACAGCGCACCACCGCACAAATCCGCCGCGCCCCGCAACAGCGACCCGCGCCGCGCCAAGACGCTCGCGGTGGATCGTATGAGCGCAGTAACGAACCGACCGGAGCGCTGGCCAGCACCCTCACCCGCATCGGCAGGTATACAAGCCTCGGAATCACCGTGGTCTTGATCGCCGTCTCTGGCTGGGCCGCATTCCACCTATTGCCCATCGGTGGTGGCAACACCTCGCCGAGCCCATCGTTCTCCGCTCCACCTGCGCCCCCCGGCGAGCCGCTGCTCATCACCCCAAACCCATCGGTCGTTGCGAGCCAGAGCATTACGCTTCGTGGCTCACTGCCGCAAGACCTCTTAGAGAAGCAGGGTTCGAAGCTGCGCATCATCGTTGCGACCGCAGATGGTTCGGTACTGACCGGCGCGGAGATCGACACCCCGCGGATTGCAGGATTCGAGATCTCTGGGATCCCGATCTCCGAAGGCGCAAATGTGATTCGCGCCGTGGTGGTCATCGACGGTAAGGAGGGGACACCATCCGCTGCGATTACCGTGACGCGCGACACGCTTCCGCCCGAGGTGACGATTACGAATCCAACTCCAGGAGAGTTTGTGAGCGGCGACTCGATCACGGTCCGTGGCAAGAGTGAGCCGAACCTCGAGATCCAGCTGCGCAACGAGACCACGGGGTTGATCGGTTCTGGCCGAAGCGATGCGTCGGGCGGCTTCGGCGTGACAGTGGGGATGCGTGACGGCGTGAACCTTCTTGCAGTGACAGCAATTGACGCCGCTGGAAACTCTGCGAAGACAAGTGTTGAGATCACGACGAGCGCCAACGTTGGCCGCGTGACGATCATTGCGAACCCCGCGACGATCCTGCACAGCCGCACCCCGAAGCAGTTCCGCCTCACCGCCCAGGCCACCGACTCGTCGGGGCTCTCCGTCGTCGGCGCTCAGGTCTGCTTCACGATCCAGGCGCCTGGGCTCGCGCCGATCTCCATCTTGCCGTGCGTCGTCTCTGACGCAAACGGTCGTGCGAGCGTCGAGTACACCTTCTCCGACTCATGGAAGAGCGTCGGCCGCGGCACGATCCTCGTGACGGTACTGCTCCCCGTAGGCGACCCGCTCACCGCCTCTGCCGAGTTCACGGTGAAGGAGAAGCCGTGAGCGAGCGAGGAAACCTCGGCTGGAACTGCCCCAACTGCGGCGCGGTCCAAGAGGAGACTGGGCGCTGCTGGGTCTGCTCCGCCCCATCGGTCGCCTGCGGCACCTGTCGCCATGTGCGCCGCGCGGTCGTTGGACGCATCAGCTATTGCGGCGTCGACAAGCGACGTAAGCCGGTGGGCAACGACGACGTGCGCCCCTGCTGGGTCGCGCCGGTCGCTCTGCAACGCTCCGCTGCGCACTCGAAGCGACTCGATGGAAACAGCGACTCCGCGCCGCGGATCTCTTGGATGACAGGCGGGATCTGGGAGGGGCTCGAGGCGTAGTCGCTTCGCACGCAGCGGCGGGCGGCTCGCTACGGGCAACCCACTACGGGCAGGCGGAGGGCTTCACTCCTGCCGGAGTCGCAGGCGTCACGCCTATCGCCGTTCCCACGGCGACAATGGTTCCTGGTGCGACCGACTGCACGTCAACGTATTCGCCCTGCGGCAGCGCCGTCGATGCGGCGTCAAGGAGCAGGCCGTTCGCGGCGAGCTGCATTGCAGCGTCGGCAATGGTGAGGCAGTGAAGGTCGGGAACGACGACCTCGCTCCCTGGTGACGGCGCGATTGAATCGGTCGGTGACACGCTTGGCCCAATCGAGAAGACGAGATCGACCGATGTCCCCTTTGCCACCTGCAGCCCGCCGCGCGGGTTCTGCTGCACCACAGTTCCAGCTGGCGCCGTTGTAGAGATCGCGTCGATGGTCTGGCCGAGGGTCAGCCCCATCTCGCGAAGGCGCTTGCGCGCCTCGTCAAGCGTGAAACCGAGGATGTCAGGGACTACCGCAAGGCCGCTCCCCATGACCACGCGCACCTCGATCGCAGTGTTGATCGGCACGAGCGTCCCTGGCTCTGGTGACTGCGAGAGAATCGTGTCGACGGGGTAGGAGTCGCTTGTCACCCGCTCGACGACCTTCACCTTGAGGCCGAGTTGCTCGGCGATCGGGATCGCCTCGCCGAGCGTGAGGGTGGCGAGCGGAGGAACCTTGGCGCTCTTGTCGGCGCCCCCTCCGGCGGTGATCAGTCGTAGGCCGAGGATCACGCCAGCGACGAGGAGTACCACCACGCCGCTCACCCCGGCAATCGTCAAGAGGAGCGAGCGATTGGAGATCGACTCTTCGCCTGCATCGGCGAACGGCTGAATATCGCTCGCGTCGGGGACAGTGTCGGGCTCGCCTGGGCCCGCTTGGCCAGCAACGCGCGAGACGCGCGTTCCGGCGAGGGCGCGTGGCGCACCGGCTGCAGGTCCGACCGCGCGCTGCGGGATCGAGGTGCGGCTCTCGGCAACGACGAACGACTCGAGCGCGTCGGCCGCGACGGTGGCGCTCGCCGGTCGATCCGATGGCGTTGCTGCGAGGAGTCGTACGGCGATCGCATCGAGCACCACGGGTATGTCGGGGCGGAAGAGGCGCGGCGAAGGCGGCGCAGCGTCCGCCGCACTCGGCTGCGGACGACGCCCGGTGAGTAGCTCGTACAACACAACGCCGAGTCCGTAGAGGTCGGCGGCAGCAGTCGCGCGCTCGCCGGCGAGCACCTCGGGGGCGAGATAGGCGAGCGTTCCCTCAGGAGATGGGGCGCCCGGCGCACCATCGACGGGCGCTTCGAGCAGCGTGTGGGCGATGCCGAAGTCGGCGATCTGCGCGCGTCCCTCGCGGCTGATCAAGATGTTCCGCGACGAGAGGTCGCGATGGATGATCCCGCGCGCGTGCGCGGCGGCAAGTCCGCGCGCAACCTGCGCGGCGATCGCCGCGGCTCGACGCGGCACGAGCGGGCCGACACGCCGGAGCATTGAGGTGAGATCTTCGCCGTCGACGAACTCCATGATGATCGCCGGGGCCTCACCCTCGGGGGCGACGTCGAACACGGCGGCAATGTTTGGGTGTGCAACGATCGCGGCGGCGCGGCCCTCGGCGCGGAATCGCGCCGCGGCGGCAGGCACCGCAGCGAGTGCGGGGCGAAGGATCTTTACCGCCACGTCGCGACCGAGCGCTTCGTCGGCGGCGCGGAAGACCGTTGCCGCGGACCCCTCGCCGATCTGCTCGAGGAGTCGGTAGCGTCCAGCGATCAGATCGCCTGGTCGCGGAGCCTTGCTCATCGTTTCACTTCGGGTGTCATCGCACTGTTAGCCGTGCGTTGAGCCACGTTCGCAACGGGCCGCCATAATGCGGGTGATCAAGGGCAAGGTCGATGTTCGCCGCGAGCCAGCCCTCTGGCGATCCAACGTCGAAGCGGCGGCCGCTGAAGCGTCGACCAACGATCGGCTGTTCTGCGGCGAGCGCCTGGATCGCATCGGTGAGCTGGATCTCGTCGCCAACGCCATGCGCAGTGCGCTCGAGCTTCTCGAAAATCTTCGGCGTAAGCACGTAGCGGCCGACGATGCCGAGGTTCGACGGCGCTTCAGCGGGCGCCGGCTTTTCGATCAGGCCGCGCAGCGGGATCGTGCGGCCACCGTCGGTCGCGGGAAGGTCAGGGTCGATCTCCACCACTCCGTATCGGATCGAATCTTCGCGCGGGATCTCCATGACCGCGACCACCGAGCCGTGCGTCTCTTCATGAGCGTCGATTAGTTCCCTGAGCGCAGGTCGTTCGCTCACGATGAGGTCGTCGGGGAGCACCACGGCAAACGACTCATGGCCAACGGCGTCACGCGCCATGAGCACGGCGTGGCCGAGGCCGAGCTGCTCCTTTTGGCGCACGGTGACAAGGTTCACCATGTCGGAGACGGCGCGCACGACGCGCAGGTGCTCAATGTCGCCACGCGCTTCGAGGAACGCCTCGAGGTCGGGGGCGGCATCGAAGTGATCTTCGATCGCGCGCTTCCCATCGCTGGTGACGAGCACGATTCGTTCGATCCCTGCCGCGATCGCCTCCTCTATGGCGTATTGGATCGCCGGGCGATCGAGCACGGGGAGGAGCTCCTTCGGGACCGCCTTCGTCGCGGGGAGGAAGCGAGTCCCCCAGCCTGCGACGGGGAAGACGGCGGTACGAACTCTCACGATGACCTCCGGGGACTCGGCGCCGCTGCAGCGCCTGATCGTGAGGATAGCAGGGGGGTCGTAGCCCTCAGCCTCGCCGTGAGCGACCTGAGCCGCCGCGTGGGCCACTGAGCGCCGCGCCGCGAAGCACGCGAAGCAGCGCGCGAAGCGGCGCACTGATGAGTGGCAGGCGCAGCTCGTCGGGATCTTCGACCGAGACGAGGAATCCCGCAAGCAGGAGCGCTGCGCCGATCAGCGTCCCCCCCCGGTACCACTCGGTCGATCCAACGCGATTGAGTGAATCGGTAATGCTCGGCGCGAACGCGCCGATCGCGATGAGCGCCGTCGCGGGAACGCGTCGATTCAGTGTTCCCGCACGCCACGCTCGTGCCGTGTCGGGAAGACTGCGAACGAAGTTCACCACGATTGCGAACGGCGCGATCGCAAGGTTGAAGAGGAGTTCGTCGCCACGCTGCGTCGGATCACTCGAATACGGGAGCACTCGTCGCTTCGGCATGTAGACGTAGACCGAGAAGAGCGCGCCGATGAGCAACGCCAACGCGCCGCTCACGTTGAGAAGCGGCGTGAGGAGGCGCAGCGCAGCGGGGAGGAGCAGTGCGACAGGGGCGCCGGTCGTTGGATCAACCGCGTAGCCGGGCGCAGCGAGAGGCGTGAAGGCAACGAGTGGGGCTGCAGCGACGCTGAGGAGCGCGGTAAATGTGATGGCTGTGCGACTCCAGCGCGTGTCGCCGAGGTAGCATCGCCACGCAACGATCGCGGCAGTGATCCAGGCTGCGAGCGAATAGGCCAGGGCGATAGGACCAGCCGACGGATCTTCGAGTCGTCGTGAGACAAGGATCGTCACCAATCCTGCGATCGCAAGTGAAAAGGCGTACCAGTAACCGAAGCGCGTACGTGCGAGTAGCAACAGTGTGCCGGCGCCGAGCCAGCCGGCCGTCCAGACCGCGCCGCCGAGATACCAGGTGCGGTAGAGCGCTTCGCTCCATCCGCCTGCAGCGGCGATTGCTTCAGTTGCAGCTGCGATTGCAAAGGCGCTCGCGCCGAGCCCCCAGGCGAGCTGATATGGGCCGCGACGGCGCGCGTACTGCTCAAAAAGCAAAAGTGCGAAGAGGGCGGCGAGCGCCGCAGTGAGGGCGGGGGCGATCACCGGCGCTCCGGCCTAGGCCGAAACGAACTCGTGGTCGTCGCGATGGATTCCATCGCAGAGTCCAATCGTTGCGACGCCAGTCACCTGCAGTGGGATCGGACGCATGATCTCGCGCACCTCGCTGCGCGAGCAGCGCAACCAACCGCGCGAGGCGATCCAGCGATCAGGGCAGGTGCGATCGGTGCAGAACTGGAACGGGCCAGGGTTGATCGGTGATCGCTCACCGAACGAGGGTGCGATCTCGGTGGCGATGATGTCGAGGACGCTGACGCGAAACGGCGTCCCCTCAATCGGATTCCCGCACGCTTCGCAGCGAGCAGCGTTGTTCTCGGCGATCACCGTTGGAATGCGGATGCCCATGATTTCCATCGACCCGATCGTATCGGAGAAGTGGGGGGCGACGCAGAGGTGGTACCCCCGACGGGATTCGAACCCGTGATCTCCACCTTGAAAGGGTGGCGTCCTAGGCCTCTAGACGACAGGGGCGCGCCGCCGCGAGCGTAGCACCCGCCGCGGAGAGGGCGAACGTCAGCCTGCGAGCTTGCCGAAAACGTTCGACGCGGCGAGCGCGAGTGCGGCCGCGATCGCGAATCCCCCGGAGAGGAGTGCGGCGAGCAGGGCGCGCCCGTCGGCACGGCGGCGCATTGCGCGCAGCATGCTGAGCGCGAGCATCAACGAGGCGAAGGCGCAGGAGCCCCCAACGATGATTGTCGCAAAGGCGAGCTGGCCGATCTGGTCTGCATCGCGGATCGAGGCGACCCAGGCGATGTAGAGGAGCGAGGAGCCGAGGGCGACGAGCATTGCGACGCCGCTCCCAAATGAGACGACGCCACCGAGCTGGCGACCGCGACGTGGTGATCCGCTCATCGGCTACCGCGCCCGACCTGATTCGTGTGCCAGGACCATGCACATAGGGTACGACCTTCGGGCTCGTCAGCGCGCCGCTTGGCGAGTGAGGCGCTGCGCGTGGCATCCTGTGCGCATGCCACGCAGCATCGTCGCCTTCCTCACCTACGCGCTCCTGCTGCTCGCCGGCCTCGGCCTCTCCCTCGGTCCGATCGTGGAGCAGGCGACCGCCGCTCCGGTGACGCTCCAGGGGGTCGTATGGATGGCGCTGATCGCCGCGTGCATCTTCACGATCACCCTGGTCTTCCAGCGCAAGGAGGCGGCGCGCGGCTTCGCGATCGGCCTCTGCACGATCCTCATTCCGGCTGGTCCGCTCATCGCCCTCACCTTCGGCAATTGGCTTCCAGGGCTCCCGCCCATCGCCATCTCCCTGCTCCTTATCCGCGGGTTACGAGGCGCCGCAGCTCGCGCGTGGCTCGTTGAGCCGTAATCGGCGATGATGGGGGCATGACAACCACCAACGCTGAGCCGACAGGGGCGCCTAAGGGGCGTGGTCTCGCCGCGACCCTGCGCGCAAACCTCGCGGGGATCGCGATCCTCGTCGCGGTCGTCGGCGGCGGACTCTACGTTCTGACCGGCGGCGCAACTGCCGATTACGACTGCACCACCTACCTCACCAGTGATCAGACGCCGGTCGGTGTGGAGACGCCGGTCGACGATCTTGGTCGCACCCACATCGGCAAGGGGAGCAGCGTGAAGTACGCCTACTGCCCACCCGCATCGGGGAACCACTGGCCCACGCCACAAGCACCAATCGAAGGTCGCGTGTATGGGCTGGACGATGTGGTCATCCCCGAGGCGTACATCCACAACCTTGAGCATGGCCAGACGGTGATCCTCTATCGCGGCGACGACGAAGGTGCCGCGGATCGACTCGCCGCATTGCAAGCCTGGTACGCATCGGCGCCAACCAGCGCCATCTGCAATCTTCCAACGAGCGCAAGTCTGCTCGTCGCACGCTTCGACAAGCTGCCGGCGCCCGTCGTCGTGCTCTCGTGGGACATCGTCTATCCGCTCGAGGGCGTCGACACGGCGGCGATCGAAGCGTTCATCGCCAAGCGATCTGACCGTGGCCCGGAGGCAATGTGCGCCGCCGCAAACGGCGGAGCATCACCGACCCCCGGCCCGATGACGAGCACCTCCCCGACTCCGTGAGCGACGCTCCGGTCCGCAGGATCGGGGATCGCGACCGCAAGCCAGAGCTCGCGATCGCTGGGAAGCTCGCCCTTGAATTCGACGTTCACCTGCACACGCTCCTCTCGCCCGACTCAGAGGTACCGCTTGACGTTTATCCGGCGCTCGCGATCGCGCTGGGGATGAAGCGCATCGCCATCACCGACCACCTCGACTTTGACCCGCGTGAACCCGGCACCACACTCACGCCGCACTACCGCCGCGTCGAGACGATCGAGGAGTTGCGGCGCACCTTCGGCGACCAGATCGAGATCCTTCTCGGCGTCGAGATCAGCTACGACCGCCCGTTCGACAAGGAGATCCGCGCTCACCGTGCCTCGCACCATTACGACCTGACGATCGGCAGCGTGCACCCCGGCATCGACTCGCCGTTTCTGCGCTCGCGCAGCGCGGCACTTGCGGGGCGCGGCGCCGATGCAACGGCGGAGTATTTCGAGGAGACGCTCGCCGCAGCGCAGAGCGGCCTTTTCGACATCCTTGGCCACATGGATTACGTTCGAAAGTACGTCTACCCCCACATTCCGACCGAGGCGTACGAGGCTGCCCCAGAGCTCTACGAGCCAACACTCAAGGCGCTCGTGGACACCGGAACGGCGCTCGAGATCAACAGCTCGGGGTGGCGACAGCGCACCGGCGTCCCCTATCCGATCCCGCAGGCGGTACGCCGCTATCGCGAACTCGGCGGCGAATACGTGGTGAGCGGATCAGACGCACATCAGCCTGACTGGTTTGCCTTGAACTTTGATCGCGCGCGCGACCTGCTGCTCGAAAGCGGATTCGAAGAGCTCGCCACCAAGAAGTGGCGCAGCAGCGGTGAACGCTGGCCGATCCCGCGCTAGAAGCGCCGCGCAACGTGCGCTAGGCGCGCTAGGCCCGCTGAGCGCGCGCTAAATCAGTCTGGCGGAAGAGTTGGATCGGAGCTCGCGAAGCCGCGCTCGACCGCGAGCGCAACGTCGCCTGTCTGGTCGACCAACACATAGGCACGGATCACGTCGAGCGCGTCGCCCGCGGGGATCGCCATCTTTGGCCGCACGTCGTCGGTAACGATGAGCCAGAACACACCGACAAGGCCGAAAGCATCGTCGCCCGCAGATTCAAGTTGGATGAGGCGCACGCGCGGCGTCGCGCCAACAGGTGCATCGGCGGCACGTGCTGCGCGCACTGCGCTCTGCGGTGAGATGCCGGCGAGGATCGTGTCGGCACTCGTCGCGCTCCACCCCGCAGGGAGCGGAAGGTCAAGCGGTCGCACGCGATCCGCCTGAAGGCGCAGGAGCAGCGCGCCAACAAGGAAGGTTGTCGCAAGGAGCGCCGCGACGCGGAGCACCTGTCCGCGGGTGACCGGTGCTGCGATCTCCACCCCGCGCGGTCGCTTGGTGGCGCGGGACGGGCGGGAGCGCTTTTGCGCGGTGCTCGTTCGGGCGCTGCTTCGAGGCATAGGGGCATCGTGCCAGACTTCGCCGCTACGATTCAGCCATGAGCTCACAGCCTGCCAACAAACCAGCGCCAAGGGGCGCCGCCGCTCCGCGCGACCCGCTCCTCGGCGTCCCGCTGCGCAGCGTGGTCCGCGAGGCCGTGGGGCGCGCCCTGCGTCGGGCGATCGCCTCGGGTGCCGCGCCAGCCCCCGACGACGCGGCGCTCGAGCTCCTTGTTGCCGGGATCGAGATCGAGGTCCCCGCAAACGAGACGCACGGCGACTACGCCTCGAACATTGCGATGAAGTCGAGCAAGCTCCTCAAGCGCCCGCCGGCGCAGATCGCCGCCGCGATCGCCGCCGAGCTCACCGCCGAGGCGGGCGAGCGACTACATGGTGCCGCTGGGTCGATTGGCCCGATCGCAAGAGCTGGCGTCGCCGGCCCAGGATTCTTGAACCTCACCCTGCGCGCGGGTCTCCTCGCCGATCATCTTGACGCAATCGCAACGAAGCCTGATGCGTGGGGGCAGATCTTGCGACGCGACGCTGATCCGCCGAAGAAGATCAATGTGGAGTTCGTCTCTGCAAACCCAACAGGGCCACTGACAATCGGCAACGCTCGAGGCGCATTCGTTGGCGACCTGCTCGCCCGCGTGCTCGAGGCGGCTGGCGACGAGGTGACGCGCGAGTACTACTTCAACGATTTCGGCGAACAGGTGCGCCGACTCGGCGAAAGCGTGATCGCGTTGCGCGATGGGGTTGAGGTCGGTGAGAACGGCTACAAGGGCGAATATGTCGGCGAGCTCGCGGCCGCCATTCCCGCCGATGTTGCAGCGCGTGCCGCCGAATCTGCTGATGCCGTCGAGGTGATCGGGCGCTGGGCCTCCGAGAAGATTCGCGGCGGCATCGAGTCGTCGCTCGCAAACCTTGGTGTTGCATTCGACGTGTGGCGTTCCGAAGGGTCGCTCTACACCGATGGCTGGGTGGAGCGAGCGATCGAACGACTGCGCAGCGGCGACTGGCTCGAGGAGCGCGATGGCGCGCTTTGGTTCAAGAGCACCGCATTTGGCGACGACAAGGATCGCGTCATTCGAAAGTCGTCGGGGGCGTACACCTACTTCGGGTCCGACATTGGATACGTTGAGGAGAAGTTCTCGCGGGGATTCGACCACCTGATCTACGTGTGGGGTGCCGATCACCATGGAACAGTTGCGCGTGTGCGCAACGCAGCCGAGGCGATGGGCTACCAAAAGGAGCACATGGAGATGCTCCTCGTCGCGTGGGTACGTTTCATTCGCGACGGCGAAGAGATGAGCATGTCGAAGCGGGCAGGAACCTTTATCACCCTCGACGAGCTACTCGAGGAGATCGGCGTCGACTCAGCACGCTGGTTCTTTGCCTCGCGCAGCGCGTCGACCGCCATCGACTTCGACATTGAGCTGGCGAAGGCTGAGAACTCCGAGAACCCTGTCTACTACGCCCAGTATGCACATGCGCGAATGAAGTCGATCTTGCGGAAGGCAGAGGCTGAAGGGATCGCGCCGGCCGCGGCGATCGGCGGCCTTCTCGACGACGAGACGTCGGCCGACGCGCGCCTTGCGCGCCGCATCGTGCGACTCCCTGAGGCGGTTGAGGACGCCGCGACACATCACGAGACGCAGGGGATCACAACGTTTGCGACGGAACTTGCGACCGCCTTCTCCGCCTTCTATCGCGACGCGAAGGTCGTTGACGCGAGCGATGCGACTCGAACTGCACAGCGCCTGCGCCTCGTTGCAGCGGCGGCGACAAGCCTCGCCGCATCGCTCCGACTGCTCGGGATCTCCGCCCCCGAAGAGATGTAGTCGCGGGGCGTGGGCCCATAGCGCTTGCTGTGGCGGCGCATATTGTGGATATCTCGCAACCCCCTACGCACGAGCCCTGACGGGGGTTGAGAACTCTTCACCCCGCAAGAGTCCGCAGATTCACCCACGGTGCCGATGATGGAGATCGGTTCCCCGGACCTCCCTCCGTCGAACCGACCTCCCTCGCCGGGTGGGACCAATGGGCATCGGACCCACCCGGCGAAACTCCCTCTCGCTCACCTCTCGCGGCGCATCGCGTCGGTGCGGCAGGCGTGGGAGAATGGTCCTCATGGAACTTACCTACTACGGGCGCACCTGCGTCCGAATCCGCGGACGAGAGGCGACGATCGTTCACGACCCCTACACCTCGATCGTGGGTCCGACCGGCCGTGGAATCAATGGAGACATCGTCACCTTTAGCCACCCCGACGACGCGCCACTCGCGCGCGTGAAGGGGCGCCTCGCCCGCGACGAACGCACCCCGATCGCCACCAGCCTCGACGACTCGGTGGTGCTCGAAGGGCCCGGCGAGTACGAGGTGAAGTCGATCCTCATCACGGGGATCCGCACCTACCGCGACGCTCATCGTGGGCCAGCGGCGCGACACAACACCGTCTTCACCGCCGAGATCGATGGCATGCACATCGTGCACCTGGGCGACTACGCCGAAGGGTTCGCGAGCGACCAGATCAAGGAGCTCCCCGGCGCCGACATCGTGCTCGTGCCTGTTGGTGGTGCGCTCTCCGCCGAGGCGGCGGAGGCGATCATCAGCGAGCTCGGCCCAAAGATCGTGATCCCGATGCCCGTCGTCGACGACGCCGCAAAGGCGAACGCCGCGATCAGGGCCTTCTGCAAAGAGGGGGGGCTTGCCACGCCGCCCGAAGCGCAGGCGAAGCTCGTCATCAGCATCTCGGCGCTCCCAGAGGAGACGACGACCGTCGTCATTGAGCCGCGCGCAGAGGGATTTGGCGGCGACTAGCCCCGCTGTGCCAGACCGTTGGCACAGGCCGCTGCTCTACTCCTCGCATGGATCTTGACGCCGACGACAACAGCGCGTGGCCGGACCTGACCGGCGATGGGCGCGCCGACTTTGACGACTTCGTCCTCTTCGCAGCGATCTCCGATCGCGCTAGTGGCGACGGATCAAAAGGTTCGGGTAGGGCCAAGGGTGGTTGTGGCTGCGCGCTTCCTGGCGTCGTGCTGATCGCCCTGGGATCCCTTGTGATGCTCGTGACGCTCTTCGTCGCGTAGCGTTCCGCTATCGCCGCTCGAGCGCGGCGCGCTCCCAACCACCACGAATGCGCAGCTCGTCTGGGTCGCCCCCTGCGCGCAACACGCGTTCGTGCGCCAGCCCAACGATCTCACTCTCACCAAGCTCCACGCCGTGTGCTCGCGCAAGGCCTGCGATCACCCCTCGGATCGCGTGCAA
>JBPCTG010000142.1:0-1279 GCA_051006395.1 Candidatus Limnocylindrus sp. | reverse complement strand
CGCAGATGTCGACCTCAACGTCGTTGGCACCGGCGATGGCGGGTTCGTGGAGATCCAGGGGACCGCAGAGCAGGAGCCGTTCGACCGCGCCTCCCTTGACGCGCTCCTTGAGCTCGCACGCACCGGCATGACGCAACTCGTCGACTTCCAGCGCGCAACGCTCGACGGCGCGCGCTAATCGACGTTCCGGCGCAGATGCGCACACTCCTTGTCGCGACCGGGTCGGCGCACAAGCTTGCGGAGCTGCGTCGACTCTTCGGCCCACTCCCGTTCGATCTACGCACCCTCGCCGACGAAGGGATCGTTGACGAGGCCCCCGAAGAGGGGGCGACCTTCGCCGCCAATGCGATCGCCAAGGCGCGCTTCTACGCAACGGCCTCTGGGCTCTTCACCCTCGCCGACGACTCTGGACTTGAGGTTGAGGCGCTCGACGGTGCGCCAGGAGTTTCTACACGCCGCTACGCCGGGCCAAACGCGACCGATGAAGAGAATATTGAGAAGCTGCTTGGCGCATTACGTGGTCTGCCGCCAGATCGTCGGGGAGCTCGCTTCGTGTGCACTATGGCAATCGTCGATCCACGCGAGTCCGTGCGGCTCGGCGCGTCGAAGGTTCGAACCTTTCGCGGAACTTGCCGCGGCCGCATCGCCGATGCACCTCGTGGGGCATTCGGCTTCGGTTACGACCCAGTCTTCGAAGTTCGTGGTCGCACCATGGCGGAGCGATCACCGGCAGAAAAAGATCGACTGAGTCATCGCGGCCGCGCAGCCCTGCGCGCAGGGCGCTACCTGCGAGAGCTTGCCGAAAGGGCCTGAGGCGCTACGGAGTCGTTTGCGATGCGCCTTCGCTTGGCGTCGCGGTGGCGTCAGGAGATGTGCTCGTAGATGGTGACGGGCTTTCGGACGGGAGCGGCAGGTCGGTCGGGTCGGGCTCTGGCGTGTACACGGGTGCTGGGACATTTGCATTGCAGCTCGAAAGTGTTGGGTACGGGCGGAGCATCGGCGCAGGGATCGCAGTGGCAGGAGCCGTAGCCGATGGTGCGCCAGATGCTGATGCAGATGGGCTCATCGATGGGCTCGGAGACAGGCGCACCGACGGTGTAGCTGACGGGGAAGCTGACGGCGAGATCGTTGGGGAGGCTGTTGTTGCCGTGAACGGTGGATCTCCTGCCCTCATCGGCCAACCGTAGGGTCGCGTCCCCGGCGTGGGGAAGAGTCGCGAACCGAGGAGCGACATTGCGGCAGGGTCGAAGAAGACGACCGAGCCGTAGGGGCTGACCTC
>JBPCTG010000141.1:0-39122 GCA_051006395.1 Candidatus Limnocylindrus sp. | reverse complement strand
GCCGCTCGCCGCATCACGCAAGACGATTCGCGATCGCGTCCCCGACCCGCGACTGCACGTTGCCTTCCGCCTTCCGCCGCTCAGCGATCCATCGCTCCCGGCGGCAGAGGTCGCCTGCCAGATCCTCGCCTCGGGGCGCGGAAGCCGGCTGCACCGTCGCCTGGTGCGCGACGAACAGGTCGCACAAGATGTCTCGCTCGACGTGCTCGCCTTTGCGGGCGGTGCGTCCCTCGCCGTCGGCGCCGCAACGTTGCGCCCTGGGGCTTCGGCAGAGCAGCTGGAGAAGAGCTACGGCGAGGAGCTCGCACGACTCGCGGCCGAAGGGCCGACTGCCAGTGAGATGGAGCGTGCGGTGGCGCTCATCGAATCCGAGGAGATGGCGAAGCTCGGCGATCCAGAGGAGCTTGCCGACGAGATCGGAGGGTACGCCACGCTGCTGAACGATCCAGGTCGCGCCTTGCGCGAGGTGGAGATCTATCGCGCGGTCACAGCGGAGCAGGTGCGCGATGCTGCGCGCGCCTTCGCACCAGAACACCGCGTGACGCTCTGGTATGAGCCAGATGGCGAGGCGTCGGCATGAGCGCGCAGAGGCCGGGCCCATCGACTCCACGCCCATATGCGTTTCCTCGTGCCTACGAACACCGCACAGCGACGGGACTTCGCATCATTGCGCTGCCAATGCCGGGGCGACCGCTTGCGGCGATGCAACTGCTGATGCGTGGCGGTGCAGCGACCGAATCTGCCACTGAGAACGGCACGGCGGCGCTCCTTGCGCGGCTCCTCGCCGAGGGTGGACCACGACACGACGCGATCCATCTCGTTGAGGCTGCTGAGCTGCTCGGCGGAACGATCGGCGCCGAGGCAGGCTTCGAAGGGGTCTCGGTTGGTTCGAGCCTTCCTGTCCACCGTATCGCGCCAATGCTCGAGCTCATCGCCGAGATCGCTTACGAGCCATCACTCCCGGAGCGCGAGGTCGATCGTCTCCGCGCGCTGCGACTCGCCCAGATCGAGCAGGCGGCGGCGAGCCCGCGCGCTCGCGCCAATGAGGCGATTACGGCTGCGATCTACGACGACGCCCCGTACGGTCGCCCTATCGGCGGTCGTCGCGAGAGCGTCGCCGCAATCAATCGTGCATCGCTGAGCGCCCGTCACGCGCAACTTGCAACGAACCCCGACCCGCTCTTCGTTCTTGCGGGCGAGTTTGACCCGAACGAGATCTTTGCGCTCATCGATGCGAGCGCACTCGCTCACAGCGTGAACGGATCTGGAGCATCGACTTCAACTGCAGCGAAACTACTCACCCCGGATCGCCCCGCGGCGGCGTCCACTGGCGACGAGCCGCGAGTGCTCCTCATCGATCGACCGGGGTCGGTGCAGTCTGAGTTGCGCATCGGACGCGTCGGGCGCTCGCGCCTCGACGCTGGATTCCATGCCGCTCTCGTGCACAGCGAGATCGTTGGCGGCCTCTTCGGCTCGCGCCTGAATCGTATGCTGCGCGAAGAGAAGGGATACACCTACGGCGCGGCGGCGAGTTTCGACTTCCGCCGCGGACGCGGACCCTTCCTTGCGCGCACGGCGGTGGAGACCTCGGTGACCGTTCCGGCGCTCGTCGAGGCGCGACGCCAACTCTCCTCACCGCTCAGCGATGCGCCGAGCGACGAGGAGCTCGATGGTGCGCGGCGCTACCTGATCGGCACCTTCCCGCTGCGATTCGGCGCTGCGCCACCCGTCGCCGCCGCCGCATCGGGGCTGACGGCGATCGGGCTCGACCTCTCTGAACTTGACCGGTATCGCGACGCCGTTGCCGACGTGGACCGCGCCGCGGTGGTGCGCATCGCCGAAGAGCTCGAGGCAGAGAGTGAACGAATTGTTGTGGTTGGCGATGCGGCAACCGTACGCGCGCCGCTCGAGGAGGCAGGTTTCGCTGTTGAGGTGCACGCATGATCGTTGTGGTCGGCAGCCCGGTTGCCGCCGCCGACGGCGCCTCGTTCACCGCTGCCGGTCTCGCGGCGCTCACGGCGATCAACCTTGCCGCAAAAGGTGAGAGCGTTGAGCTGATCGGGCGCGTCGGCAGCGATGCCGCGGGCGACGCGATCGTGCTCGCTCTCGGACGTGCTGGTGTTGGCCACGCCGCACTCCTGCGCGACGCGGCGCGCTCCACCCCGATGGGCGATACGGCCGAAGGGATCGCACTCGACAGCGGCGACCTTCAGCTCGCCCTCCGTTACCTCACGGCATTCGATGCGGCGATCTTCATCGCCCCGGTCGGCGCACCGAAGGCGACCGGGGCGCTCCTCGGGCTCATGCGCGACGGCGCCGCCTTCGCGGGTGCGCGACTCATTGTCGTTGCGGCGGAAAACCTCGAGGCGGCTGCTGCTGGTGCCGAGGACCCTGACACGCTCCACATCGTGCCCGGCAGCGAGTCGACCGCAGAGCTGGCAGCGCGCCTTGCGGCGCGGGCGATCGCGTAGGCTCTCCCCATGACAAGCGAGGTGCCATCGGGGGACGCAGAGGAGCAGATCGTTGCCGGCGCAGACGCTCTCGAAGCGGGAGACTTGAACGCAGCACTCGCACACTTCACCCCCGCACTCTCCAGCGCCGATGAGGCGATCGCTGGCCGTGCCGCACTCGGGGCCGCAGAGACGCTCCTGCGTCTCGGTCGCGATGCTGAGGCGATTGAGCTCCTGCAGCGGGCGGCCGCAGCCAGCGATCGTGAGCTGCGCTTCCAGGCGCTGCGTCGACTCGCCACCGCCCTGGTGAATAACGGCGACCTTGAGGCGGCGATCGACGTCTATCGCGCCGCTGAGCGTCATGCCCCCGACGCTGGCACGCGCGCGCAGATCGCCACGAGGATCGGATGGTTGACGCAGGAGACCGGAGGGAGCGAACGCATCATAAAGGCCGCCTTCTCGCGCTCACGTGGCGGGGATCGCTACGCCTGGGTCGTTCGCGTGATGTTGCTCGTCACCGCCGCCGTCTCCGTAGCCGCATTTTTTTGGACGGACCTTTGGGTCAGCTTCGCGCTCATTAAGGTCAACAGCGGCGACGACATCCTTTCCGCCGAACCATGGCGCCTCCTTACCGTGGCGCTCGTGCACGGCTCACCGCTCGAGGCGGGGGTCGGCGCGATCCAAGGGACTGCGGTGCATCTGCTCTTCAACCTCTTCGCCCTCGATCTTGGCGCGAAGCTCGTCTTTCGCCTCTACGGCGTTGGGCGCCTCCTCCTTTGGTATGGGATCGGTGTGGTCGCCGCATCGTTGGCGAGCGCAATCTGGCTACCGACGATCTGGTCGGTCGGCGCATCTGGCGGGGTCTTCGCCCTCTTCGGCGTCGCGCTCGGCGCAGAGTGGGCGCATCGACCGCTCGTAGAGCGTGGCGCACGCGCCGCCCTTGGACAGATCGGCGGGCTGATCGTGATCAACCTGCTGCTCGGATTCGGATTGAACCTCGCAGGTGGCGGGATCGACAACGCTGCACACGTCGGCGGATTGATCTGCGGCCTGCTCCTTGGCGTAACGATTGCACCGACACGCGCGGAGTCGCTGCGCCGCCGATGGGGCGGCGCCCCAACGATCGCCGGGGTTCGCGAAGGGCTGATCGTCGGCGGCGTTGCTGCGATCCTCATCGTCACCTTCCTCTCCTGGCCGGCGCTCGCCCAGCTGCGCGCGACGCTCCCGATCTAGCGCCCGCCACTAGCGTGTTCGTGACGCTCATCGACTCTCGGGAGTACGCACCAACTATCGAGGCGCGCATCGCGCTGCTGCAGCGCCTCGGCGGACCGTTTCTCACCAACGATCCTGAAGAGTGCCGCGTCGCGCGCGCCGCTGGCCTGCAAGTCGGCCTCATCGTGAGCGCCGACGGCGGCGGGCAGGCTGGCACAGTGAGTGGTCGTGATGTTGGCGCGGTGCGCGATCTTGCCCCAGAGATCGTCGCGATCCGTTGCGCCGCACTCGGCGATAGGCAGATGCACGACGAGGCTCCTGGCGGTGCGGAGCGCCGCAGCAGGCTCCTCGCGCGTCTCGCCACGTCGCTCGATGCGTTGAGCGGAGCGCATCGCATGATCCTTGCGATTGACGGCGCGCTTGTGCCGCTCTCCACCGCCGAGTGGGGGAGTATTGCAGCGGAGAGTCTGGCGATCGACCCGATCGGCGATCCCGACTCCTGGCGCGCTGCTGCAACCTGGCCTGGCACGCGGGGGCTCCTGCTCGGTCTAATTTCGCCGCCTGGTGGTCCGGCGCCAGAGGGCCCCGAGGTGCTCCTCTGGGCGATCGGCTACGCAGCGTCGCTCGGCGGACGTGGTGGCGATCGCGTCGGCGTTGCGGGCCTCCCGCGTCGCAACGGCGCGAGCGGCGAGGGTAGTGTTGCTGACGCCGCCGATGCTGCTGCGCGCATCGATGCGCTCAGTAGGATCATGGAGCTCACCGCCGCCGATGGCGTAACGCGCCGCGCCCACCTTGATCCACGCGCGGTGAGCCCCGCCGCCCAGTTGCTCAGCGAGCGACGCTCACGATGAGCGCCGAGCCGATCGTCCTTGCCATCGGACCACTGCGCACGAACGTCGTGCTCCTCGGCGACACGGAGCGTCGCGAGGCGATCGTTGTTGATCCTGCGATCCCATCGCTCACCGAGATCAGCGCGCACCTTGCTGCGCAGAACTGGCGGCTAGTGCTCGCCCTCGTAACCCACGGACACTGGGACCACACCGGAGAGCTCGCTGCGCTGGCAGATCACGTGCGCACGAGCGAGGGTCGAGAGCTTGCGATCGGCGTGCATCCACTCGACCGTCATCGCCTCGTCGAACCGCAGCCGATGGCGGCGCCCTTTCCGATCCCGTCGGTGATCCCAACACGCGACCTGGTCGAGGGGGATCACATTCGCGCAGGCTCAATCGATCTCGAGGTTCTGCATACCCCTGGCCACACCGAGGGGTCGATCTCCCTCGTCGACGTGCGCGCCGGCATCTTGTACAGCGGCGACACGCTCTTTCGCGGGGCATGGGGTCGCACCGATCTTCCTGGCGGCGATGATGTCGCTATGCTCGCCTCACTACAGCGATTGGCCGCACTCTCGCCAGAGATGCGCGTCGTACCCGGTCACGGTCGCAGCACCACGATCGGCGACGAGCGCGACTGGATCGCATCAGCGGCGCGGGTCGGTTCGCTCGCGGCGGCACGCTAATGCCAGGCGGCGGAGCGCCAGTGGGGCTGAAGCAACTGATCAGCGATGGGATCGCTGCGCCGAGCCTGGTGGCGCACGTTTCGATCCTCGTTGCCGCGCGTGTCCCACTGATCGTTGCCGGCAGCGCAGACCCTGCGACACGAGAGCGCATCGCTGACGCATTCGCCGCCGCAACACCGCTCGCAGAGGGGGTGAGTGAGATCGAGATTGCAGACGGTGAGCGATTCACCTGGCTCGCCGATCCGGCGGGGGTCGGATGCACGATCGAGGGGGCAGGGGTGGCGCCACGATCGCCGCGAAGCACGCGCCTTCGCGCTCGTGCGCTCCTTGAAGGGCTCGACCCGCTCGTCGCGCGCGCGCTCATTCGCTCGCTCGTGCGCGGCTACCAACTGATCGCCACAGCCGTCGCTCCAGACTTCGCGGCGCTCCGTGATGCGCTGCGAGACACTCCGTACCGCATTCCAGAGGACGATCTGCTGCGCCTCGGCGTGGTGCTCTTCGTCGACGCGGCGGGAAGCACTGCGACGAGCGGTGCGGCGCAGAACGGACGCGTTGCGAGCGCCTATCTGCTGCATTTGCCGGACCCCGCGGTACCCGCGCGCCGCCCGCCGACGCTCCTTGCTGCGTGGAACCGTCGGAGCGCTGACTGGGACGACTTCGCCTGGGCGGCCGTCCCTGATCTCGCCGCGCGGACGGGATTTCGACACGAGGCCTATGCCGCACTGCTCGCGGAGCGCGAGCAACTCCTCGGCCACTCCGGCAGCGGAGAAACCGCCAGCGGGGAAAACGGCCCAGGGGCATAAGATCGTCGCATGAGGACAATCGCATGAGCAGCATCGCCACCTCGCCCACCGCGCTACTGCAGCTCCTTGCCCCGTCGCTTCGGCTCGTCGCTGACGCCACGCCGCGCGTCGAGATCGTCGACGCTGCGCGCCTGCGCAGCGAGGGGGCTCCGATCATCGCTTGGAGCGCCGCCTTCTCCGAGGAGAGCGACGTTGTCGACGCGGCGCAGTGGCTCGCCCGCGCCGCAGCGAAGGCGGCGGGGATTGAGAGCGCCAGCATCGCCCCCCTCTACGCCGCACGTGCGAGTGGAGGCTACGAGGGGCTCACCGTCCCTGCCCTGAATCTTCGCTCTCAGGTCTATGACATGAGCCGCACCGCGCTCGAGCTTGCGGCGTCAATCGACGGCGCGGCGTTGATCTTTGAGCTCGCCCGCTCCGAGCAGACATACACCTTTCAGCGTCCCGCTGACTACGCGACGAGCATCTTCTGCGGCGCAATCGCCGCGGGGTGGCGCGGACCGCTCTTTATTCAAGGCGACCACTATCAGTTCGTTGCTGCCAAGTACGCCAAGGATCCCGATGGTGTCGCTGGCGAGATCGCGCGCGCCTGCAGGCTCGCCGTTGACGCCGGCTACCGCAACATCGACATCGACGCCTCGACGCTCGTCGACCTCACGCTTCCGACGATCGCAGAGCAACAGCGCGTGAACGTGGAGCGGAGTGCCGAGGTTGCCGCACTGATTCGCGAGCTCGAGCCTGCGGGGATTGAGATCAGTGTCGGTGGCGAGATCGGCGAGGTGGGGAAGAGCAACTCGACCGTTGAGGAGCTCGCTGCGTATCTCGATGGCTTCGCTGTCACACTCGAGCGCCTGCGCCCAGGAGCTCGCGGACTTCGCAAGGTTTCGGTGCAGACCGGAACGAGCCATGGGGGAGTGCCGCTCCCCGGCGGCGGCGTCGCGACCGTCGCGCTCGACTTTGGCGTGCTCGAGTCGCTCAGCGCGCTGGCGCGCGAGCGTGGCCTCGCCGGCGCCGTTCAACACGGCGCCTCGACGCTCCCCGACGAACTCTTCGGGCGCTTCCCCGAGGTCGGCACTGCGGAGATCCATCTTGCGACCGGATTCCAGAACGCGCTCTACGATCACCCCGCCTTCCCTATTGAACTGCGCAGCGAGATCAGCGCGTGGCTCCACGCGAATGCCGCCGACGAAGCGAAGGCTGGAGATACCGAGGAGCAGTTCCTCTATCGCACCCGCAAGAAGGCGCTCGGTCCGTTCAAGCGTGCGCTCTGGGAAATTCCGCGCAAGGGGGAGATCCTCGCTTCGCAGCGCGAGCGCCTCGCAACCCTCTTCGGTCGCCTTGGCGTGGTGGGTTCACGGCAGATCGTTGATCGGTATGTTCCGTCGACGCCAGAGCCGCTCCCAGAGGCACCAGAGGGGCTTCTCGCCGCTACGCGCTAGGCGCGCTTCACCCCAGCTGCGTCGAGAGACTCATCGAGGATCTTCAGCGCGAGATCGACCTCTGCGGCGGTGGTGACGAGCGGTGGAATGATGCGGATCACCTGCGCGTAGGACCCGGCCGAGAGGAGCAGCAAGTTGCGCTTGTTCGCCTCGGCGATGACGCGCTTCACCGCGTCAGGGTTCGGCACGCGACCGTCGCCCTCGCCAGGCTTCACAAACTCAAGGGCAATCATGAGGCCGAGCCCGCGAACGTCGCCGATTGCTGGTCGGCCCTGCGCGAGTGCGCGGAGGCCAGCGAGGAACTGCGCGCCACGCTCCGCGGCGTTTTCGGGGAGTCGCTCCTCCTCCATCACGTCGAGCGTTGCGAGGGCTGCAGCGCAGGCGATCACGTTGCCGCCGTACGTTCCGCCATGCGTTCCTGGCGCCCATGTCTCGATCAGATCGCGCCGCGCGATGATCCCCGAGAGCGGCAGGCCAGAGGCGATCCCCTTGGCGAAGACGAGGATGTCGGGCTCGACGCCCTGGTGCTGCACAGCGAACATGCGGCCGGTGCGCCCCATCCCGGTTTGGATCTCGTCGGCGATGAGCAGGATGCCGCGCTCGCGGGTCAGCTCGCGGAGGCGTGGCAAGAATCCGACTGGGGGGACCACGTAGCCGCCCTCACCGAGGATCGGCTCAACGATCACTGCGGCCACATCTTCGGCGTCGGCGATGGTGTGCAGGGTGAGGTCCCACTCATCCTCCCAGCGGCAGCTGCAGCCGGCGCATGAGCCAGATGTTCCGGCAGCGCTCGCGTCGCGCGCAGCGACGGGTGCGCGGAAGCAGGAGGGGAACGCGGTGGAGTAGACCGAGCCGGGAAGCGGCTCGAAGTGACCGCGGTAGACGTTCTTTGCCGTTGTCATCGCCATCGTTTGTGCGGTGCGGCCGTGATAGCCACCGCGGAAGGTGAGGATCACGCGACGCTTCGTTGCGCGACGGGCGAGCTTCACCGCCGCCTCGACCGCCTCGGAGCCCGAATTCGACAAGAAGACGCCCCACGGGCCGCCGTCGAGCACGCGGCTGAGCCGATCGTGGAGTCGCAGCCCGGGCTCGTGATAGACGATGTTCTGCTGGCCGTGGATGAGCTTCGTCGCTTGCGCGGCGATTGCCGCGGCAACCTTCGGGTGCGCGTGGCCCGTATTCACTACGCCGATCCCAGATGTGTAGTCGAGCCAGCGTTCGCCGTCGCGATCGATGAGCCACGAACCCTCGCCGCGCTCGACCTCGACGTTCGCCGCGCGCGACCAGACCGCGGCGATCACGCTCTTATCGGGGAGCCCTTTTGATGCGGTCATTGCTTGGAGAGGTTAGCGCGTCGGCGCTGCAAGAGGGCCGCGGCGGCGACCAGCGTGACGGTGACGAAGAAGAAGAGGGTGGCGAATGCGTTCACCTGCGGTGGGATCCCCTTCTGGACCTTCAGGTAGACGTAGACGGGAAACGTCTGGGTTTGGCCAGCGTTGAAGCGGGTGATCACGAAGTCGTCGAGCGAGAGGCCGAAGGCTAGCAGCGCACCGGCGGCGATGCCAGGGAGGATCAGCGGGAAGGTGATGCGCCAGAAGGTCTGCAACGGGTTGGCGCCGAGATCCGCCGCCGCCTCTTCGAGGCGCATGTCGAAGCCGGCGAGCCGCGCCTTGAGCGTCACCACGACGTAGCTCACGTTGAACATCACGTGGGCCAGGATCAGGGTCAGGTCGCCGAGGGGGATTCGCAGCGTCACGAAGAGGGTGAGGAGCGACGCACCGAGCACGATCTCAGGGGTGGCGAGCGGCAGGAAGACGAAGAGGTCAATGCTCTTTCGTAGGCGAAACTGGTAGCGCACGAGGGCGAGCGCCATGAGCGTTCCTAGGATCGTTGCGATCGTGGTGGAGATGAGGGCAATGCGCAGCGAGGTGCCGACCGCCTGCACGAGCGTCGGGTCGCGGAAGAGGCTCAGCCAGTTGTCAAAGGTGAACGACGACCACGAATAGTTGGAGCGCCCGACCGGGTCGTTGAAGCTAAAGAGGGTGACCGCAGCGATCGGTGCGAGGAGATAGAGGAGCGCAACCGCTGCGTAGACAGCGAGGAGGTGCGAGGCGAGGAAGTTCGCAACTCGCCTCACGATGCGCATCAGATCGCCGTCGAGGTGAGTTCTTCGGTGCCCAGTAGTCGCGCATAGAGGGCGACGCCGGCGAGGATCAAGATCATGAGCATGAAGCTGAGCGCAGCGGCGGTCGGGTAGTCGCGCACCACCAGGAACTGCCGTTGGATCACGTTGCCGATCATCGTAGTCCCGGGGTTGCCGAGCAGCTCGGCGTTGATGAAGTCGCCGATCGCCGGAATGAAGGTGAGGAGCGACCCGGCGAATACACCCGGGATCGCCAAGGGGAGCGTGATGCGGCGGAAGGAGCCCCAGCCGCTTGCGTAGAGATCCTGCGAAGCCTCAAGGAGACGTCGATCGATCTTCTCGAGCGAGACGTAGATCGGCAGGATCATGAATGGGATGAAGTTGTAGGCGATCCCGGCAATCACCGCGAACGGGGTGTCGAGGATGCGCGCCTCCGGGGCGACCACGCCGAGCGCCTTGAGCGGCCCAAGGATGATCGAGTCGTCACCGAGAATCGTGCGCCAGCCGATCGTGCGCAGCAGGTACGAGGTGAAGAATGGCGCGACGACGAGAAAGAGGAGCACGTTGCGCGCTCGGCCGCCCTTGAAGGCGATGAAGTAGGCGAGCGGGAAGGCGATCGCAAAGCAGAGGAGTGTCGCGACAAAGCCGTACTCGATAGAGCGCAGGTACTGCTCCTGGTACTTGATCAAAGCATCGGGGTAGTTCGTCCAGTTAGCCAGGCTAAAGCTGAAGCCGCCCTCGAGTGTGCCGTTCCAGAAGCTGCTCGCGAACATCTGCACGTTCGGTGCCACATAAAACGCGGCCAGCCAGAGAAGCCCAGGGGCGAGCAGGAGAAGCGGGGTGAAGGTCGGGTTGCGTCGGATCAGCCCCACCCTGCGCCCCTCGTTGCTGAGCGTTAGGCGCTGACGCCTTCGACAATCGCGCTGAAGCGATCATCGAAGTAGGCCTGGTCCTCGGCGGAGACGCTCCCCCAAACGCGCAGTCGCTTCTTCGTCTCTTCGGAGGGGAAGATCAGCGGGTTGGTTGCGAGCGCAGGGTCAATCTTCGTGATTTCCTCCGACACACCTTTCACTGGACAGATGTAGTTCACGTATGCCTCGACGATCGCTGCGATCTCGGGGCGGTAGTAGAAGTCGATCCAGAGCTCGGCGGTGTATTTGTGCTGTGCCCCTTTCGGGATCAGCAAGTTGTCGGTCGCGTACATTCCACCCTCGTCGGGGACGATGAACTCGAGCTCGGGCTTGTCGGCCTGGATGATCCCCACGTCGCCCGACCAGGCAATCGCCGCGAACGCAGAGTCGTTGATGAGCAACTCGGTGTACCCGTTGCCGGTGATCTTGCGCACCTGCCCCGAGTCGATCGCCGTCTGAAGTGTGGCGATCGCCGCGTCGAAGGTGGCGCGCGTCGGGTTCGACGGATCTGCGCCGTTGCCAAGCATCACAAGCCCCGTGGTGTCGCGAAGTTCGGTGAGCAGGGAGATCTTCCCCTTGAGCGCTGGATCCCATAGGCCAGAGACCTTGGTGAAGCGCTTCGTCTTCTTGGTGTTCACGCCGAGGCCGGTCATGATCGACTGCCAGGGGGCGAGATAGTCGTTTGACGGGTCGGCTGCGCGGCCACGGAACTCGTCGGCGAGGTTCGCGACGAAATTTGGCATGTGCGACTTGTCGAACTTCTCGGCCCAGCCGAGGTCGATGATCTTCTTCGCCATCCAAGTGGTTGGCGTCACCAGATCCCAGCCGGTGTCTTGTCCCGCCTCAAGTGGCGCCTTGATCGTGCCGAAGAACTCGTCGTTGTCGAGCAGGTCCTCGCGATAGTTGACGGTGGTGCCGTACTCCTTCTTGAAACGGCGCAGGCTCTCCGAGGTCTCGGCGGTTGCCGTGTCGACACCATCGTCGACGTCGAGGTAGTAGGTCCAGTTC
Organism: Candidatus Limnocylindrus sp.; assembly: GCA_051006395.1. Classification (GTDB taxonomy): domain Bacteria; phylum Chloroflexota; class Limnocylindria; order Limnocylindrales; family Limnocylindraceae; genus Limnocylindrus. The sequence goes on along the minus strand of JBPCTG010000141.1, from coordinate 27,643 downwards.
GCCCAGTTCAGCGTGGCGCTCGGCGTGGTGTCGCCGCCGCTTGCGCTCGGCTCGGTGGAACTGCCAGAGGTGCCGCATGCGGCGAGGAAGGCAGCAGTGCCTGCGACCGCGCCAAGCTTCAGCACGGTGCGACGATCGATCGCGCCGCCGTTCGTTGCGTTGACCTTCGCGTTCGTCTGCTCTGTCACCTTTTTACCCTCCTGCTTTCGCCTTGCCACCAATTTTCCGACGCCGGAATCAAGCTTATGCGCTGTCGCCAACCACGAACCCGTGGTCGGGCTTCCACGTGAGGGCGACACGTTCGCCGGGGCGCCAGGTGTCGCTGCGCGTCGTGCGGTCGACGTTCTGCTCGGAGACGAGAAGGCGCAGCCCTCCGTCGCCCTCGACGACGTACTGCGTGATCACGCCGAGGTAGCTGGTGTCAACGACGACGCCGTCGAGGCGGTTGCCGCGCGACTCCTGTCCTGGCTCGAGGAGGGCGAGCTTCTCGGGGCGCACCCCGATCGCACCCGCGCTGCCGATGTCGCCGAGACTCTTCGGCGCGCGCACCACGGCGCCGCCCGACAGGGTGACCGTCCACATGTCGCCGTCGCTGCCGACGCGCCCTTCGAGCAGGTTGCTCGCGCCAACGAATCCTGCGACGAAGCGCGTCGCCGGGCGCTCGTAGAGCGTCTCCGGTCCCGCGAGCTGCTCGTAGCGGCCCTTGTTCATGACGGCGATGCGATCCGACATCGTCATCGCCTCTTCCTGGTCGTGGGTGACATACACAAACGTGATGCCGACTTCGCGTTGGATGCGCTTCAACTCAATCCCCATCTGCTTGCGCAGCTTCAGGTCGAGCGCGCCGAGCGGCTCATCGAGCAGCAGTACCGCGGGGCGATTCACCAGGGCGCGCGCAAGTGCGACGCGTTGCGCCTGGCCTCCGGAGAGCTGCCCCGGCTTTCGCGACTCGTAGCCGACGAGCTGCACCAGCTCGAGCGCCTCGCCGACGCGCTGCTTCACCTCGTCGCCCTTCACGTGCTTGCGGCGCAGGCCGAAGGCAACGTTCTCGAAGATCGAGAGGTGGGGGAAGAGGGCGTAACTTTGGAAGACAGTGTTCACGTCTCGCTCGTACGGCGGGAGGTTCGTGACGTCGCGCCCCTGCAACTCGATCGTTCCGGAGCTCGGCTGCTCAAAGCCGCCGATCATGCGGAGCGTCGTCGTCTTACCGCAGCCCGATGGGCCGAGGAGGGTGAAGAACTCGCCGTCGGTGACGTCGAGGGTGATCCCGTCTACGGCGACCTGATCGCCGAAGCGCTTGGTTACGTCAACCAGTCGTACGTCGACGTCAGCCACCCTCCCGGTCACCTCCACAGCGTCTTCGCCTTGGCCCCGAGCGGGGCGGTCGCACGCAGCGTAGGACGGGTGAGGGGGTGGGTCAAACGGTGTTGCGAGTACGATGAGCGGGTGCCGCCCACGCAGCGTGGAACAGCGCAAGCAGGCGACGAAGATGACGAGAGTCGGCGAGGAGGCGAGATGGCCGCGATCACAGAGGCGACGGTGATGCAGGCGCTCAGTGGCGTCCAGGAGCCGGAGCTCGGTCGCGACATTGTTACGCTCGACATGGTGAAGGAACTCACCGTCGATGGTTCGACCGTGGGGATGATGATCGAACTTACCACCCCCGCCTGTCCTCTTAAAGATGTGATCGAGCGCGATATTCGCGCCGCACTCGACGGGATCGGCGCCGATCTGCACGACTTGCGTTGGGGATCGAAGGTGCGACGTGCCGCTCCATCAACCCCTGAACGACTCCTCCCGAACATTCGCAACGTGGTCGCCGTCGCCTCCGGCAAGGGCGGCGTCGGCAAGAGCACCGTCTCGGTGAACCTCGCCGTTGCCCTCGCGCAAACCGGCGCGCGCGTCGGCCTCCTCGACGCCGACATCACGGGGCCGAACATCCCGCAGATGATGGGGGCGACTGGCACGCCGAAGTCGAGCCCTGGCGGCAAGATCGAGCCGATCGAACGCCACGGGGTGAAGCTCATCTCCATACAGTTCTTCGTGCCAGAGGGGCAGCCGATCGTGTGGCGCGGCCCGCTGATCGGCGGCGCGATCCAGCAGTTTCTTCGCGACGTGGAGTGGGGCGAGCTCGACTATCTCATCGTCGACCTTCCCCCCGGCACCTCTGATGCGCAGTTGACGCTCGCGCAGGCGGTGCCGCTCGCGGGCACCGTGCTCGTCACCACGCCGCAAGATGTCGCCCTCTCCGATGTGGCGAAGGCGCTGTCGATGTTCAGACGCATGAACGTTCCGATCCTTGGGATCGTCGAAAACATGTCTTCGTTCGCCTGTCCGCACTGTGGCGAGCTGACGGAGATCTTCGGTCGCGGTGGCGCTGAGCGCCTCGCGAAGGAGGAGGGGCTCGACCACCTCGGACGCATTCCGCTTGAGCTCGCCGTGCGACAGGGTGGTGACGCGGGAATTCCCGCCGTCGCGCAGCGCGAGGTCGGACCTGCAGCCACAGCGTTCAAGGAGTTGGCGGGCGCGGTTGCGGCGCGACTCTCGGTGCGCGCTGCAAACGAGAGCGGCCCGACGTTGACCGTCGCATGAGCCGCGATCAGCGCGAGCGTGCGGCCGGCTCCTTCACCGCCGAGCTCTTCGCACTCCTCGAAGCGCTCCGCGCGCTTTTCGGCGGGCACGTGGCTCTCTTGCGCGCCGAGATCGGCGCGATCGTACGCGACCTGGTTGGGCTCGTCATCGGCGTGATCGTGGTCGCGTCGCTCCTTATCACTGCGCTCGTTGCACTCCTCGTCGCACTTGCGTTGACGCTCGGCGAGCTGCTCTACGGATCGTCGCTGTGGGGCGCCGCGCACTTGGTGATCGCCCTCCTCGCCGTCGCAACCGGGATCCTCTCATCGCTGCTGCGCATCGATCGCAGTCGTCGCGGACGTTCACTGCTGATCGCGCTTGTGATCGGCGCAGCGGTTGGCGCGGCGCTCCTCGGCGCACTGAACTGGAGCATCGGCCCTTCGCTTGGGCTCGCTGTGACCGTTGCGCTCGCAGCGCTGCTCGTTGATCTGCTCGTTGGCCTTGCAAGCTTCGACGCGCAGCGGTTCACCGATCGCTTCCGACCGCTCGCAAGCGAGGCGGAGTTCCGCGAGACGATGGACGCAGTCGAAGGCCTACGCGAAGAGGTGATCGCCGGCGCAGCGGGTGAAGTGGGCGCTGCGATCGGCAGCGCCGACGAGGCGCTCGGCGCAATTCGCAGCGGCACGGCAACGCTCGCCGATGCGCTCCGGCGCGTCGCCGATCGACTGCGTGACCGCGACGCGAAGGGCGATGGGGATCCACGATGAGCATTGACGCAGGGCGCCGCGCCCGCGCGCTCGAGGGGCGCGGCGACGTTGCGGCACGTGTCGACGAGGTTGCATCGGCGCGCGCCGCGGCGCTCGACGGCGCTCACGCGATCGGTGATCGACTACGGCCGAGCGGCGGCCTCGCCAAGGAGCTGCGCGAGCGTCCGTTTCGCGCGATTGGCCTCGCCGCCCTCGCAGGGCTTGCTGCGATCCGCTGGTTCGGCGGGAGGCGGGGGAAGGCGCCTGCCGAGGGGGCGAACGCTCAACGTCACCGCGGAGCAGCAACCTCCTTCGCCGCCGGCATCGCCGCTGCGGCGGCAGAGCGCGGTGGGCGAGCGGTGGTCGACGCCCTCCTCAGTGAGCACAAGCCAGGGGCGTCGCTAGACGGATCGGCCGCCGCGGCCGATGATGCGAGCGGGCGAGTGGCGAAACGGTAGACGCGTCGGCCTTAGGAGCCGGTGCCGCTCTGCGGCGTGTCGGTTCGAATCCGACCTCGCCCACCATCTCCGCTAAGGTTCTCCTCCTATGAAATTCACCGCGACCCCAGCAGCGAAGAGCAGCGTCAAGCTCGAGGTGAGCGCCTCCGCCGAGGAGGTTGCCGCCGCGATCGCTGCCGCCGTGCGCCACGTCGCGCAGCACACCAAGATTGCCGGCTTCCGCCCGGGCAAGGCGCCGCGCTCAATGGTCGAGCGGGTCGCTGGAAGCGGGCGACTCCTTGACGAGGCGACAGAGATCCTTGTCGAACAGGGATACCGCGAAGCGGTGATCGCCACCGACACCATGCCGCTCTCCAGCCCGAAAGTTGACGCGGCTCCGGTAGTTGAGGGTGAGCCATACAGCTTCGTTGCGATCGTTGCCGTTCCACCCGAGGTGAAACTCGGCGACTATCGCAATTTCACGTTCTCTCCATCGTTCGAAGAGCCCGACGAGAAGAAGGTCGACGCGGTGATCGAAGATCTGCGGGACGGCTACGCGAAGCTCGAGGCGGTGACCGAACGCGGCGCAGAGCTCGGCGACTACGCGATCATCGGCTTCACCGGCTACCGAGCGGATAACGGCGCAGTTATCGAGGGCGGAGCGGCGGATCGCATGCCGCTTGTCCTTGGTTCGGAGCGACTGATCCCTGGCTTTGAGGCACAGCTCGTCGGTGCCCACCCAGGCGACACGCGCACCGTTGAAGTGACCTTCCCCAACGACTACCAAGAGGAGTCGCTCCGCGGCATCGCCGCGCGCTTCGAGGTCGAGGTGCACGAGTTGCGCGCGCGCATCCCGCCGCCGCTCGACGACGACTTTGCGAAGCAGGTCGCCAACGTACAAGACGTTGCAGGCCTTCGCGCCGAGGTGTTGACGCGTCTCAAGGCAAGCGCGGTAGATCGTGGTCGCCACGAGTTCGCCGACCGCGTGGTCGAGTACGCGATTGATAACGCCACCGTCGAGGTGCCCGAGCCGATGATCGACGAGGAAGTCGACGGCCTCGTCGACGAACTCGCCCGCTCCGTCGCGCGACAGGGGATCAGCTTCGAGCAGTACCTCGCCGCCACAGAGAAGAGCGCCGAGACCCTTCGCGCTGAACTGCGCGAGCGCGGCGAGCGACGCGCCAGAACCCTGCTCGTCCTCTCCGCCGTTGCTGGGGCCGAGAAGGTTGAGGTTCCCGAGGCGCTGGTCGACGCCGAGGTCGCGCGCGCCAAGCCACAGGCACAGGGGCAGAAGGCGCTCGAGCGCTACCTCGCCTCAGAACGGGGGCGCCGTGCAATCCGCGCCTCGCTGCGCCGATCCCTGGTGGTGGAACGCCTCGTGGACGAGTGGCTCGACGCCCACGCCGACGCCTGGCCCGCCTGGGGCCCGGCACGCCCTGCGACCCCCGCGGGCGAGTAGACTCCGAGATCCAGCAAGGAGGGGTTCACGATGATGGTTCCGATGGTGATCGAGACATCGAGTCGCGGCGAGCGCGCGTACGACATCTGGTCGCGCCTCCTCAAGGAGCGAATCATCTTCCTTGGCGCCGCGGTCGAGGACGACGTTGCAAACCTGATCATCGCCCAGCTCCTCTTCCTCGACGCCGAGGATCCTGAGAAGGAGATCTTCCTGTACATCAACTCACCGGGTGGCGTGATCACCGCCGGGCTCGCCATCTACGACACGATGCAATACGTGCGCGCACCGGTGAGCACCATTTGCACCGGAATCGCCATGTCGATGGGTGCCGTACTCCTTGCCGCTGGAGCACCAGGGCGTCGCTTCGCTCTGCCGCACAGCCGGATCATGATCCACCAGGGGTCAGGCGGTTTCCGCGGCAACACCCCCGATGTGTTCATTCAGGTGAAGGAGATGGAGCAGCTGGTGCGCACCACCCAGGAGCTGCTCGCCGCGCACACCGGCCAGCCGATGGAGAAGATCGTGAAGGATACGGATCGCGACCTCTTCCTCTCTCCCGAGGAGGCGGTGACTTACGGGATCATCGACGAGGTCTACAAGCTTCCCGCGATCGTTCCACCCAAGAAGAAGTAGGCGGCGCGCGTGAGCGGCGACGTGACCTTTGGCGCGGGCGGTGGCAGGGGACGCGGACCGAAGGGTCCAGCCGGCTCGTATCGCTGCTCGTTCTGTCGCAAGACGCAGGAGCAGGTACGCAAGCTGATCGCCGGCCAGGGCGTCTACATCTGCGACGAGTGCGTTGCCCTCTGCGCTGAGATCGCCGTTGAGCCCGCGCAGCACAGTCGAAGCTCAGCGCGCGGCGACGATCCGGTCCCGACGCCGCGGGCGATCCACACCGCACTGAACGAGCATGTCGTGAGCCAGGAACGGGCGAAGCGCACGCTCGCCGTCGCGGTCCACAACCACTACCAGCGCATCGGGATCGAGGCGTCAAAGGATGGCGTTGAGATTGCCAAGTCGAACGTGTTGCTCGTTGGTCCCACTGGATCCGGGAAGACGCTCCTGGCGCAGACGCTAGCGCGCCTCCTCGACGTTCCCTTCTGCATCGCCGACGCGACGAGCCTTACCGAAGCTGGCTACGTTGGAGAGGATGTCGAGAACATCCTGCTGCGCCTGATCCAGTCTGCCGATGGCGACATCGAGCGCGCGCAGCGCGGGATCATCTACATCGACGAGATCGACAAGATCACACGCAAGGCGGAGAACCCGTCGATCACCCGCGACGTGTCCGGCGAGGGGGTTCAGCAGGCGCTCCTCAAGATCCTGGAGGGGACCGTTGCCAACGTTCCGCCGCAAGGTGGGCGAAAGCACCCACATCAAGAGTACCTGCAGATCGACACCACCAACATCCTCTTTATTTGCGGCGGCGCCTTCGAGGGGCTGGAGAAGATCGTCGCCGACCGCGTCGGTCGCCGCGGGATCGGCTTCGGCGCAGAGGGGCCGAGCGCCGAGGCGGGGAATCGTGTGCTCGAGCAGCTCATGCCCGATGACTTGCTCAAGTACGGGCTGATCCCCGAATTCATCGGTCGCCTGCCGATGATCGTCGACCTCGAGCCGCTCACCCTCGATGATCTGGTGACGATCTTGGTTGAGCCGAAGAACGCGCTCGTAAAGCAGTATCAGCGCCTCTTTGAGCTGCACGGCGTGGAGTTGAGTTTCACCCCTGGTGCGCTGCGCGCTGCCGCCGAGCGCGCACTTGAGCGCAAGACCGGCGCGCGCGCCCTTCGCACGATCCTCGAGGAGTCGCTCCTCTCCACCATGTACGACATCCCTGACCGTCCAGATGTGCGCCGCTGCACGATCACCGAAGAGACGATTCGCGAGGGGGCGGCGCCGCTCCTCCTCTCCGCGTCGCAGGTGACGAGTGAGAAGGCGACGAGTAGCAGCGGGCCGCGTCGCGCGGTACGTGTACGCGGGGCGGCCCCCCGCGCGTCGGCGTGAGCGCCGCGCGCGAGCTCGGCCCCTCCTACAGCCCGGCCGAGATCGAATCGAGCGTCGCAGCGCGCTGGGCGGCAAGCGACTTTGGTGCTCCTGACGGGAGCGACTCGGCGGGTCGCGCCGACCTTCCGCCGTACACGATCATCATGCCGCCGCCAAACGTCACCGGCGGCCTGCACGTTGGCCACGCGCTCTTCGTCACACTCGAGGACCTGCTCACGCGACGCGCGCGCATGCAGGGGCGACCAACGCTCTGGCTTCCAGGGATCGACCATGCCTCGATCGCCGCGCAGTTCGTGCTCGACAAGATCATCGCGGTCGACGGGGAGAGCCGCGCGAGCCTCGGACGCGAGCGCTACCTCGAGCGCATGGAGCGATTCATGGATGAGACACGCGGCACGATCCTCGGACAGTTCAAGCGGCTCGGCGCCTCTGCAGATTGGAGCCGCACCCGCTTCACGATGGACGAGGTGTCAAGTCGCGCGGTGCGCACCGCCTTCGCTACCTTGTACGAGCGCGGCCTCGCCTATCGCACCGAAGCGCTGGTGAACTGGTGCCCCGGCTGCAAGACGAGCGTCTCCGACCTCGAGTCGATCGCCGTCGAAGAGCAGGGGAGCATCTGGGAGATTCGCTACCCGCTCGAGGGTGGCGCCCCCGACTCCGGCGTCGTCGTGGCCACGACACGGCCCGAGACGCTCCTCGGCGATACGGGCGTTGCGGTACACCCCGACGATCCGCGCTACGCGGCGCTCATCGGGAAGAGGGTCGTCGTCCCCTTCGTCGAGCGCGCCGTTCCGATCGTCGCCGATGACTTTGTCGAGCGTGAGTTCGGAACCGGCGCCGTTAAGCTCACTCCGGCGCACGATCCGAACGATCGCGAGGCGGGGCTGCGCCACAACCTAGATGCGCCGACGATCCTCGATGAGTCGGCACGAGTCGTGGCCGATGCACCTGCACCATTCGCCGGCATGGATCGCTTCGCCGCGCGCAAGGCGATCGTCGCGGCGCTCGAAGCGCGCGGCCAACTCGTGTCGGTGAAGCCGCACGCGGCGAACCCCGCCCGCTGCCAACGCAGCAACGACATCCTCGAGCCGCGCCTCCGAACGCAGTGGTTCATTCGCGCCAAGCCGCTTGCCGAGAAGGCGCTCGCCGCAACGCGTGAGGGTAAGACGCGCATCGTGCCCGCGCACTTTGAGAAGACCTGGGAGCACTGGCTCACCGAGATTCGCGACTGGAACGTGAGTCGACAGCTCTGGTGGGGGCACCGCATCCCCGCCTGGTACTGCCCTGTGGGACACACCACGGTGAGCGATCGCGCCGATGGGCCAGCAGGCTGCTCCGACTGTGGCGCTGAGGCCGATCAGCTGACCCAAGAGTCCGACATCTTCGATACCTGGTTTAGTTCGGGACTCTGGCCGTTCAGCACCCTCGGTTGGCCTGATCGCACCCCCGACCTTTCGCGCTACTACCCGTCACAGGTGATGGAGACCGGCCACGACATCCTCTTCTTCTGGGTCGCGCGCATGATGATGCTCGGCATTGAGCTGATGGGGGAGCCACCCTTCGAGACGATCTACCTGCACGGCATGGTGCGCGATCCCGAGGGGCAGAAGATGTCGAAGACGAAGGGGAACGTCGTCGATCCGCTCTCGGTGATCGACGAGATCGGTGCCGATGCGTTGCGCTTCGCCCTGGTATCGGGGACCGCCGCAGGTGCCGATCAGCGCCTCTCCGACGAGCGCCTTGAGGCGGCGCGCAACTTCATGAACAAGCTCTGGAACGCTGCGCGCTACGTGCTCATGTCGCGACCCGCCGAGGTGAACGACGAGCGGCCGAGTGCCGCCGAAGCGACGGCAGGTGCCGGAGCGTTCGGCGCCTGGCTCGTCGGCCGAACCGCGAACGCTGTCGCCGAGGTCGATCACGCCCTTGGTGGCTACGCCTTCTCCGAGGCGGCGCAGCGTGTCCATGATGCGATCTGGAGCGACTTCTGCGACCAGGCGATTGAGCTTGCGAAGGTGACGCTCGGTGACAACGATCGACCTGCAGTGGAGCGCGTGGCGACCTGGTGGGCGCTCGTCGACGCGCTCGACGCGCGACTGCGCCTCCTCCATCCGATCGCTCCATTTATCTCTGAGGCGATCTGGGAGGCGCTCCCACGCCGCGCAGACGAACCGTCGCTGCTCGCGATTGCAGCATGGCCGGCGTTCGCCTCTGTCGCAACTCCAGCAGACACGGCGAGAGCCGCCGCGATCGACCGTTGGCTCGATCTCGTGCGCGAGGTGCGCGCCGCACGCACCGCAATGAAGGTCACCGCTGGCGCGTGGCTTCCACTCGACGTTGCAGCCCCGAATGAGTTGGCACCGATCGGCGAACTTCTCGCCGATGCAATCGGCCGTCTCGCGCGCGTGCGGCCACTTACCATCGCTACCGGCGAACTTGCCGCGCGCTCAGGCGCCCTCATCGTTGCTGGGCCACTCACCGCGCGGCTGCATCTCCCCGAAGCCGATCCTGCCACGCTCGCCGCAGATCGCGCACGGCGCGAGCGCGATCTTTCCGCAGCACGTGAGCAGCTCGCGGTAGCCGAGGCGCGACTTGCCGACCCTGCTTTCACCGACAAGGCGCCCGAGAAGGTCGTCGCGGGTGCGCGAAAGCGCGTCGAGGAGTTGCGCGGTGAGATCGCGCGCCTCACGAGTGATCCGGCCTGATGCCGTTCTACGATTTTCGCTGCGAGCGCTGTGGTCGCATTGAAGAGTTCTTGCTGGCGATCGACGCACCGGGTCCTGCGACCCACGAGGGCTGCGGTGGCGGCTTTGAGCGCGTCTACGCGCCGACGAGCATCCACTTCAAGGGGAGCGGCTGGGCGAAGCTCGACCGACGTGGTGATTCTGGCCCGTCGGGCGGATCAACTTCAGGTGAGACAACGTCGAGCCCGAGCTCCACGCCGAGCGCTCCGGCTACACCAAAAGCGCCGAGCACCCCAAAGAGCGGTGGCGATTAGCCTCTCGTTTCGCTGAGCGCGAGGATCATCCGCTCGGCCATCTCCACTGCGACGGCGACCTGCGCCTCGGCGGTCGATGCCCCAAGGTGCGGCGTGAGAAGCGTGCGCGGCGCGCTGAGCAGCGGTGAGCCGACTGGCGGCTCGCTATTGAACACATCGATCGCTGCGCCTGCAATTGCACCTGAGGCGAGCGCCGCAGCGAGCGCCGCCTCTTCGACTAGCGCGCCGCGCGCGACGTTGATGAGCACGGCGTTGCGACGCATCAGCGCGATCTCGCGCGCACCGATCAGCGGGGCTGCGTCACGCGCGGCGGGGGCGTGCAGGGTAACCACGTCGGCACGAGCGAGGAGTTCGTTGAGGGTGAGTGGCGTTACTCCGGCGGCGGTGATCTCCGCCGCGCCGACGACCGGGTCGTGGGCGAGAGGGATCATGCCGAAGGCGGCGGCGCGAGTCGCTACGGCACGACCGACACGACCGAAGCCGACGATGCCGATGCTCTTGCCGCTCAGCTCAAAACCCTGGAGCGCCTTTCGCTCCCATGCACCATCGCGCATCGAGCGATCGGCCGGCGCAATGTTGCGGGCGATGCCGAGCAGCAGCGCCATGGTGTGTTCGGCCGCAGCGATCGTGTTGCCGGAGGGAGCATTCACCACGGTAATCTCGCGCGCTGCTGCGGCCGGTCCGTCGATGTTGTCGGTACCGACTCCTGCCCGACCGATCACGCGAAGGTGCAGTGCTGCGGCGATCAGCGCCGCGTCAACGCGGACCTGCGAGCGCACCACAAGCGCGTCGGCAGTCGCGAGGGCCTCACGCAGCGCCTCGGGGGTTGCGCCGCTCAGGTCGAACAGCTCGTGTCCCGCGTCGCTGAGAAGGGCGAGACCCTCAGCGGCGACGCGCTCGGCGATAACGATTCGCGCCAAGGCGAATCAGGAGTTGATGATGCCGAGGTTGGTGGCGACCACCCAGATTGCGCCGAGGAGGGTGAGGAGCGCCCCGTAGGTGAGACCGATCCTGCGAAGGTCACGGCGCACCACTGGAAGCTCCTCAGCGATCTCTGCCGAGAGTCGTTTGGTTGCGGCGGCGCGGCTGCCGATCGGCGCAGCGGTGGCAGTGATCACGGTTGGCGCGGCGAGGCTCGCCTCGAACTGCGCGGCCGCCTGCTCCTCGGCGGCGGTGAGGCCGCGTCGTGGCGCTGTGCCCTTTGACTGCTTTGGGCGCTGATCGGGCCGGAAACGCTTCTGGAGCTTCGCCATGCTGCCTCCATTCGGTGCGGCAATGTGCCGTCTTGCTGTGCGTGGAGGATACCCGACCGATGCGGAACCAGGCGCTGCTGGGCTGAGAGCGGGACTGATAGGATCGCGCCGTGGAGAGCCAGACGCTGCAAATCCTCGCCGTGAGCGCCTCAGTCGTGGGGCTCGTCGCCCTACTTGCCGCGCTCGTAGCGTGGCGCAGGGCAACCGCTGTTCAGCGCCTCCTCGCCTCCCTTGAGGAAGAGGGGGATCGAGCCGCCGCAGGACGCGCCCTGCCTGCCGTCGTGGCGGCCGCGGCGCACCTGAAGAAGCGCGTCGATGAGTCGAACCGAAGGATCAGCAGCCTCGAAGATCTCACCGCCACCGCCGTTCGCCGCGTCGGCCTCATCCACTTCCAGGCCTTCGACGATGTTGGCGGCGGCCAAAGCAGCGCCCTCGCCCTGCTCGACGATGCGGGGAACGGCGTGGTGATCACCTCGCTGCACTCGCGCGTCGGCACGCGCATGTACGTGAAGCGCATCACCGAGGGCGAGGGGGAGACGCTCTTGGGCGACGAGGAGGAGCAGGCCGTCGCCGAAGCACTCCCACAGCGTCGTAGTCGCCGCGCAGCGCGGTGAGCAAGGGGACGACGCGACGCAGCGATGGGGAGGGGATCGACCAGATCCCCGTGTGGACCGGCGTGTCGGTCCGTGCACCACGAGCGTTCGACGAAGGGATCGCCCATCTTCTCCGCGACCTGAATGATGAGCAGTACGCGGCGGTAACGCACGGCGAGGGGCCGCTCCTGGTCGTCGCTGGCGCCGGCACCGGAAAGACTCAGGTGATCACGCGCCGTGTCGCCTGGCTCATCGCCGAGAAGCGCGCAGCCCCCGAGCAGATCCTTGCACTCACCTTCACCGATCGTGCGGCCGAGGAGATGCAGAGTCGCGTCGACCGGCTTGTGCCGTACGGCTACGCGACGTCGCCGATCAAGACCTTTCACGCATGGGGCGACGAGCTGCTGCGCGAGAACGCACACCGACTTGGCATCTCTGGGGAGTTGCGGGTGCTCGGTCGCGCTGAGGTGGTACTGCTGCTGCGCGAGCACCTCTTCGACCTTGGCCTCTCGCGCTTCTTACCTCTCGGAGATCCGACACGTTTCCTTGGCGATATCGCCGGATACTTTTCGCGAGCGAAGGAGGAGGCGGTCGACGCCGATCGTATCGACGCATTTGCTGCCGATCTACGACAGCGCGCGAGCGACGCCGCAGCAGAGGCCGAAGCCTCTGGTAACGGCGATCTTGCCGCGTACGCTACGGCGCTTGCCCAACTTGGCGACGAGCACGGCGAACTCGCCGCCGCCTTTCGCTCCTACCGCCGCCTCTTGGCAACGCTCGGATTGCTCGACTTCGGCGACCAGGTCCTCCTTGCCTATGAGCTGCTCCGCGACGATCCGCTCGTGGCCGCACGCGTGCGTGAGCGCCACCGCTGGGTCCTCGTCGACGAGTATCAGGACACCAATCGACTTCAGGGGGCGCTCGTCGACCTGCTCGCGCAAGGGCGCCGCAACCTTACAGTCGTTGGAGACGACGACCAGTCCATCTATCGTTTCCGTGGCGCGGCGATCGGCAACATCCTCTCTTTTGTCGACCGCTATCCCGACACGGCGAAGGTGGTGCTCACGCGGAACTATCGGAGCAGCGCCCCAATCCTCGCCGCAGCGCGACGCCTCATTCGGTACAACGATCCAGAGCGACTCGAGGTACGCCTCGGCATTCCTAAAGAGCTGAGCGCAGAGAGCTCGCCTGCCGATGCACCGCCCGTAGCCTTTCGTCGATTCCGTACGAGCAGCGATGAGGCAGATTGGATCGCCGGGGAGATCAAGGCTTCGATCGCGTCGGGTCGCAAGGCGAAAGAGCATGCCGTGCTGGTGCGTGCCAATGTGGATACGGTGGAGATTGCCCGCAGCCTGAACATGGCGGGGATCGCCTGGAGGTCGAGCGGCGCCGCAGGTCTCTACGACCGCCCGGAGGTGCGCCTCCTCCTCGCAGGGCTTCGCCATGCCGCCGACCCCGACGCGTCCGCCCCTCTCTTCTTGATCGCCGCCGACCAGCGCTTCGGCGTACCGCCAGCGATCCTCGCCGCCGCCGTTGGCCGCGCCCGTCGCGAGCACCGCTCGCTGCTCGAATCGCTGCAGCACGCCGGAGAATCGAATCTCCCGACCGCATCACTGCTCGAACGTCTCGCACGACTCGTGGCGGAGAGTGTCGAGCGGAGCAGCGGGGAGGTGCTCTATCGCTGGCTGCGCGAGAGCGGGCTGTTGTCGGAGCTAACCCGCGTCGCGACCCCGGAATCTGACGAGAAGATCCGCAACATCGGTCGACTCTTCGACGTGGTGCGAGCACGCAGCCGTCTCCTTGAGCTCGATCGCGCCCCGTACCTTGTGCGCTACCTCGAGGAGCTCGGCGAGGCGGGGGACGACCCGTCAGCCGCCGACCTAGATCCGGATCTCGACGCGGTCGCGCTGGTCACCATCCACCAGGCGAAGGGGCTCGAGTTCCCCATCGTCTTTGCCGCAAACCTCGTCGAGGGGAGGTTCCCGGCGCGAGGTCGTGCCGCGCGACTTGCGCTCGCCGCGGAGCTCGGCGGCGGCGACGACATCCTGCCGCGCGATCCACGCGTGGCCGATGCGCCGAGCGCGCTCGACGAAGAGGCGCTGCGCGAAGAGCGGCGGCTCGCCTACGTCGCGCTCACGCGCGCACGCGAGGCGATCACCCTGAGCGCCGCAGAGCGCGCAACTGGGGGCGTTCGCCCGCGCAAGGTGAGTCGCTTCGTCGCTGAGGCACTCGACCTCGGCCGCACGCAACTTGAAGAGCTTCCCGCCATCGGCGAGGGGCGCGACCCCGTGGGCGCACTCGAGGTGACTACTCCACCAGTACCAGTCGTCGCAGGTCGCGACGATGCGCTCGCCGCGCGCGGGGCGCTCACCCTCAGCTTCACGGCGATCGATGCCTACCTCGCCTGCCCACTTCGCTACCACTATCAGCAGCGGTTGCGCATCCCGCTCCCGCCGCACCATGCGGCGATCTACGGCTCCGCCCTGCACATTGCCGTCGCCGAGTTCCATCGTGGCCAGATGGCCGGCCAACCGCCAGAACTGAAGACGCTCGAGGCGACCCTGGAGCGCAGCTGGCAGAGCATCGGCTTTATCTCCCGTGCCCACGAAGAGGCGCGCCTCACCGCAGCGCGCGAGGCACTCGCGCGATTCCGTGAGGGTGAGATTGCGACTGGCCACGCTCCGGCGTACGTGGAGAAGGAGTTCTCGTTTGAGGTGGGCGGCCACCGCGTGCGCGGTCGGTGGGACCGCATCGATGTGCGACCGCTCGCTGCAGGTGAGCGCAGAAAGCCGATCCCCGAAGTTGAGATCGCGGGGGATCTGGTTCGGCAAACGTTGCCACTCGGTGACGATGAGTGGGTGACAGTGAGCGATTACAAGAGCGGCGGCGTCGATGATGAGGAGAAGGCGACGAAGCGCGCGCGCGAGTCGCTGCAGCTGCAGATTTACGCCCTCGCCTGGCGCGCTGCAACGGGGCGTCTCCCCGACGAGGTGAGCCTTCGCTTCCTCGATAGCGGTCGCAATGTATCGGTCCCCGTCGAGCCGAAGCGAATCGCCGCCGCGCGCGAGAAGATCCTCGTCGCCGCTGAGGGGATCGGCGCTGGGAACATCGAACCAACTCCCGCTGTGATGACCTGCACCTACTGCGACTACCGCGAGATCTGCCCCGCGTCGAAGGCACCGTCAGGGCGCCCAGCGTGAGCCTGCGCCATCCGCCAACGGCGCCACTGCCGATTCCGCCGCCCGCCCCTCGCGCGCCGCGAGGGAGCGGTGCGAGCCACGATGAGCCGCCACCACGCATCCCTTACGCAGATCAGCGTCTTATTCGTGTCGCAGCGCTGCTCGCCGTCGGTGGCATCGCCGCCTCCACCGCCGTGGTGCTCAACGTCGACCCGCGTGTCGACACTGCCGCGTCACTCGGCGCCGCGCTTCTCTTCGGCACAACGACTGCACTACTCATTGCGCCGGTACTCCTCGTCGAGTCGTACCGCCGTCACCCAGGACAGTGGCGCGGCCGTCGGCGTCGCGCCTTACGTCGCAGCGCGCTTCTCGGTGGGCTCGTCGCCGGATACGTTGCCTTTCGCGTCGCGGGGATCGGCAACCTTACGGGACTCGCGATCGCAGCCGTGCTCCTGGTGATCGCCGAGGTGGCGCTCAGCCGCTCCGACGAGGGGAGCGTGTAGCGCGCATACCGGCACGCACGACCGAAGGCGGCACGGTAGGATGGCACTGCGCCCCGCTGGACGTCGGCTCGAACCGGCGGCGCAGGTAGCACGAGCGTGAATATGAGCCCACAGCAACCCCCATTCGCCGCGCCCCTTGCCGCACTTGGCTGGGACGCTCCGAGCCAGCCGCGCGATCCGAACGATCGACCCTCGTATGTCGGGCCCGTCAGCTTTGCGCAACTTCCGTGGACTGAAGATCCGAAGGAGATCGCGCGCATGAAGGCCGACATCGCCATCGTCGGCGCGCCGTTCGACGATGCCGTAACCCACCGCCCTGGGACGCGTTTCGGCCCCCGCGCGATCCGTGAGGCGCAGTATCAGACCGGACAGCTTCACTCCCTGCAACTCGGAGTCGATCCGTTCGTTGAGCTGGTTGCAGTTGATGCGGGTGACGCGGCGGTCGTGCCGGGTCGCCTTGAATACGCCCACGGTGAGATCTACCGAAAGGTGCGCGAGGTTGCATCGACTGGTGCGATCCCCATCGTTCTCGGCGGCGACCATTCGATCACGTGGCCGAACGCAACGGCGATCGCCGGACTTCGTTGGCCATCCACGATCGGCATCCTGCACTTCGACGCGCACGCTGATACGGCGACCGATGCTTACGGCTCACTCGCGAGCCACGGCGCACCAATGCGTCGACTGATCGAATCTGGTGCGGTGCTCGGCAAGAACTTTGTGCAGGTTGGACTTCGTGGCTACTTTCCCACGGGCGAGACGCTCGAATGGATGCGCGCGCAGGGGATGCGCAGCCACTTCATGACCGAGATTGAAGAGCGCGGCTCTGAGGCGGTGATCCAAGATGCGATCGCCGAGGCGCTCGATGGAGCGGACGCGATCTGGATCAGCCTCGACATCGATGTGGTTGACCCTGGGCTTGCCCCAGGTACCGGCACTCCGGAGCCGGGCGGCATGCTCAGCCGCGAGCTGCTGCGAGCGTTGCGACAGATTGCCTCGCGCGTTCCGATCGCCGGAATGGATATCGTCGAGGTCTCGCCTCCATACGACTGGGCCGAGTCGACAGCGATGATTGCGAACCGCGCCGCCCTCGAGGTGATCAGTGCGCTGGCGAAGCGCAAGGCGGCAGGGGAGCGCATCCGTTGGGAGGCGCCTCGCTGATCTCGGCCGAGGTCCGCGCTCGGCTTCTCGCCGATGAGCGCGACCTCGATGTCGGCGCAGACGACGACCGCGCCTTCTGGCGCGACCTGGCGGCGCATACGAGTGGACCGATCCTTGAGTTCGGCTGCGGCGGCGGAAGGTTGCTCTCCGCCGTGCGCGCGGTTGGCGCGACCGATCGCGCACTGATCGGCGTCGATCTCGATCGCGGGGCCCTCGCCCTCGCCGCCGAACGACTGTCGAAGGCGGAGCTCGTCTTTGCTGATGCTCGCACGTGGCGCAGTGCACAGCCGCTCGCCGCTGGACTCGTGATCATCGGAGGCGACCTGCTGCCGCTGATCATCGAGGAGTCGGATCTCGTTGCACTCCTTACCAGCGCCGCTGCTCACCTTGCGCCGAACGGCATCGTTGGGATCGACGCGACGAGGATCGATCCTGATCTACTCGTTGCGGCTGCCGCCACACCAGAGTGGGGTACCGACATCGAGCGGACTGATGGCGACGGCGCCGTCGTGCGTCGGGAGAGCCGTCTCTCACCGGACCCAGAGGGGCGACGCGCCGTGGCGCTCCTCTCCGTACGCCATCGCCGGAGCGGCGCGGCGCCCGACACAGCAACGGAGCGGCCGCCTTTCGTCATTCGTGCCTGGAGTGCCGAGGAGCTGCTCACCGCGGCGAACGCTGCAAATCTCAAGCGTGCCGAAGAGCGTGGCGGCGAGGAGAGGCTGCGCTGGTTGCTACGCTCCACACATGAATGATCCGCGGCCGATCGGCCTCTTCGACTCCGGCGTGGGCGGCCTGACCGTGCTCCGCGAGGTCTGGCGACGCCTCCCCGGCGAGTCAACGATCTACGTCGGCGATAGCGCGCGAACGCCGTACGGGACGCGATCCGAGAGCGAGGTGATCGCCTTCTCCGGAGAGATCGCCGACTATCTTGTCGCCCGCGGGGCGAAGGCGATCGTCATTGCCTGCAATACCGCATCGGCAGTCGCGCTCCAGGCGCTGCGCCGCAGGCACCCAACCGTGCCAATCCTTGGCGTCGTGCGACCAGGGGCTACCGCCGCCGCGCTGGCGACGCGCACGGGTCACATCGGCGTCCTCGCAACCAGGGCGACCGTGCAGTCGGGCGCCTACTTCGCGGCGATCAAAGAGGAGAGCCCCGCCGCGGCGATCGAGGAGCGCGCCGCCTCGGAGTTGGTGCCACTCATCGAATCTGGGGAGCTCGATTCACCGCGACTCGACGCGGCGATCGCCGACCTGCTCGCACCGCTCCGGTCTAGCTCGGGTGGCTGGAGGATCGACACGCTGCTCCTTGGTTGCACGCACTTTCCGCTCATCCGTGCGGCGATCGCTCGTGGCCTTGGCGAGAGTGTCGCGGTCGTTGATGCCGCCGCCGCGGCCGCCGCCGGACTCGCCGATTTGGTTGCAGTGAACCGCCTTGACGCACCGGGGTCGACGCGCGGCACCGCAGCGGATGCCGGTCGCCTCGGGCACGAGGCGCCAGCGCACGTAGCGGTCACCCCCACACGCGAGATCTTCACCACTGGAGATGCCGCGGCGGTCACCGCGCTTGCGGCACGACTCTTTCGCAGCGACGAGTTGGTCGCTGAGCACCTTGATCTAACCGCGGATATATCCGCGCCGCGCCACCCCTAGGCGCTGAAGGCGGGGAGGATCGCCGCAACGACCGTCGCCGCATTCTGCGCGGCGATCGGCAGGTAACGGTCGAACGACACGTCGGCGCCGCCGTCACCTGCGTCTGAAACGCTGCGAACGACGAGCCATGGAGTGCCGTGTCGTGTCGCAACGTAGGCGACCGCCGCCCCCTCCATTTCGACTACGTCGGCCCCGGTTCGTGCCTGGATCGCGTCGCGTGTTGCGTGGTCGTTGATGAAGGCATCGCCGGTGGCGATCACGCCGCGGGAGAGACGCATTGCCTTTCCTGTACCTGCCGGGTCGATGAGTTGCTCGGCAACGCTGCTCGCCGCCGCGAGCGCTCCTGCCCCGAGCCGCTCTGCGGCCCGAATGCGTGGATCGCCAGCAGAGGGGAGTGGCGCACCATAACCGAAGAGGTCGAAGCCGCCACTGCGCGCGGCGCCAAAATCATGCTGCAACACTTCGTTGGAGATCACCACGTCGCCGATTGCGAATCCAGGGTGCAGCGATGCGGCAGATCCTACGGAGATGACTCCTCGTGGGGAGAGTTCCATCGCGCTGGTCGTTGCGAGCGCGGCGGAGAGCTTACCTACACCGCAGCGTAAGAGCGCGACGGCAATGCCGTTGATCGCTCCGATGAGAAGATCTTCGTCGCCACCAGCACGCAGAACTCGACGCGTCAGCCCAGTCGCGAGCCCCTCGATCGGCGCGCGCTCCGCATCGAGTGCCGTCACGATCAGTAATGGCCGAGACTCGGCACCTGTGCAGGCGTACACCGAATTGCTCGCCACCTATGTGTCGCTCTCGTCGAGCTCGAGATCCACGATCGCCGTGCGCAGGCGACGTGGCGGGCGTCCGGCAAGAAGGTCTTCTGCGTCCTGTAGGTCGTGGTCGATCTCAAGCGCCTCGTCTTCATCGTCTGACATCGCTGCTCGCGCTTGGTCGCCAACTGGGAGGAGTGCCGTCTCGCCCTCCTCAGTCGAAATCGAAACTGCCGCCTGAAGGGCGCGGTCAAGCGCCGGGTAGAAGCCATGCGCGCGCTCCAGCTCCCGCGCGATCGCCTCCACAAGCGAATCTTCCTCAAAGGATTCAATCACCCGCCCTCGCGCCTCCTCGACCATGGCGAGGAATTCGGGCGGCGAGAAACGCTCCTCGTGGGCGAGCGTCACCCCAAGAAGCAACTCCTCATCGGCCTCATGGATCTCATAGAAATGCACGGCGGCAGCCTACACCCCACCCATTCCCCCTGCTTGACCTTCGGCCGCCTCGCGGGCAGACTCGTTCCATGAAGGTTCGCTCGATCTTCTCGGCGCCGGGACTTCGCGATCGTGTCGCTCTCATCGCCGCCGCTGCCGTTGCACTGGTTTTCATCGCGACGTTTGCGCGCAGCCTGATCGGGGCGCTTGACGCGCGCGCCGCCGTCGATCGACTCCGCAACGAGAATGCAGCGCTGCAGGAGCAGGTTGACGCGCTCGCCGCGGAGCGACTCCTTCTCGGGGACCGAGCCTTCTTGGAACTACTCGCTCGCGGCTACGGCCTCGGCTCGCCACTTGAGCATCCCTTTGCCCTCACCGCCGATGCTCCAGAGCTGCCGATCGACGCCCCTGGATCTGCCGCCCGCCGCCTTGCAACTCCAAGGGTCAATCAGTCACCACTCGAGCGATGGCTGGAGATCCTCTTCGGCGGTTGAGGTTTGCGCGCCTCGCGTCTAGCGCGTCTGCGCTTGCGCGCGAGTGAACCGGCGCGGCGCGTAAGGGTGGTTGCTACGGACGATCCCCAGAGATCGTCCAGTGCCACGGCTTCACCGCTTCGCCGGTCAGCTCGATGGCGACATGCTTCACCTGGGTGTACTCCTCGAAGGAGTAGTGACTGAGATCTTTTCCGAAGCCAGACTGCTTGAAGCCTCCGTGCGGCATCTCGCTCATGAATGGCAGATGGTCGTTGACGAGTACCGCACCGAAACGCAGCGCCGCAGCGACGCGATGGGCGCGACGCACGTCACGCGTCCAAACGCTCCCCGCGAGCCCGTAGGGCGTGTCGTTCGCGAGTCGCACCGCTTCGGCCTCACCCTCAAACGGCAAGATTGCAAGTACCGGCCCGAAGACCTCTTGCTGCACCATTTCGCTCGACTGCGCGCATCCAGTCAGGATCGTCGGCGCATAGAAGGCGCCGCCCTCCAACCCCTTCGGTGCCGCTACGGCACCACCAGTGAGCGCCGCTGCCCCGGCTGCAATCGCGCGTTCAACAAATCCGGCGACGCGATCGCGTTGGGCGATGGAGATAAGCGATCCCATGTCGGTAGAGGGAGCGAACGGATCGCCCACGCGAATCTCACGGGTGAGTTCGGCGATGCGGGCAACGAGGCGGTCGTGGATCGCCTTCTCGGCATAGACGCGAGTCGCCGCGGTGCAATCTTGCCCTGCGTTCACGAATGCGCCGATCACTGCGCCACGCGCCGCAACCTCTACCTCGGCGTCATCGAAGACGACGAACGGCGCTTTGCCTCCGAGCTCTAAGTGCAAGCGCTTGAGCGTTGGTGCCGAGGCGGCCATCAGCCAACGGCCCGTTGCACTGTCGCCGGTGAGGGTGATCATGTCGACGCGTGGATCGGAGGCGAAGATCGCGCCGATCTCAGCGCCTGGGCCGGTGATCACGTTGACGACGCCGTCGGGGAAGCCGACCTCGCGCGCGAGTTCGGCGAATCTGATCGCGGTGAGTGGCGTTGCGCTCGCCGGCTTCATCACGACGCAGTTTCCTGCTGCGAGCGCTGGGGCGGCCTGCCAGATCGCCATGGCGAAGGGGTAGTTCCACGGCGCGATCAGCGCAGCCACGCCGATCGGTTCGCGGCGAATCATCGAGGTGTGGTTGCCGCTGAACTCTGACGCGGCGCGTCCTTCGGGGCTGCGCAGCACGCCGGCGAAGAAGCGGAGATGATCGACGGCGGCAGGAAGGTCGGAGTCGCGGCGCAACTTGCGCGCCGTGCCGGTCTGCCACGCCTCGGCGTCGGCAATGGATTCGACCTCGCGTTCGACCGCGTCGGCGAGTCGCAGGATCAGCAGGGCGCGATCGGCCGGCGTCATGCGCGGCCACGCTCCCTCGTCAAAGGCGCGTCGCGCGGCGGCGATGGCGGCGGCAACGTCGCTTGCAGAGGCGTGCGGGATCGCGCCGATCACCGCGCCGCTTGCGGGGTGGCGCAGGTCGAAGCGTCGGTCGCCCTCGGCGGGACGTGACTCGCCGCCGATGAGAAGTTGCGGGGTGAAGGGGGGGCGCGCTGGCGATGAGCCCGCTGGCCTTGGAGGTGTCATGGGCCAAGCGTAGCGACCGAGCGCCGCGCGGGCTACCGCGTCGCGAGAGGCGGGCGCTCCGCGCTAGGATTCACCCATGAGCCCTCGCAAGCCAACGTCGCGACGCCCAGCTGGAGTGACGCCGGCGGGGGGCGCGGCGAGTGCGCCGCGCGCGGCATCGGCGCTTGCCGCCACCACGCCGTGGTCCTACGCCCCAGCCCCCGAGTCGCGCGAGATCGTCTCCATTCGACCGCGCTACGGACTCTTCATCGACGGGCGCGAGCGCGCGCCGATCGATGGGGAGGTAACGGTCACCTACAACCCGGCGACTGAGGAGCCGCTCGCCGAAATTGCCAAGGGCTCTCCCGCCGATGCCGATCGCGCCGTCGAGGCGGCGGAGCGCGCGCATCGAAAGGTCTGGTCGCGACTCGCACCGCGTGAGCGGGCGAAGTACCTCTATCGCATCAGCCGGATCATGCAGGAGCGCAGCCGCGAGTTCGCGGTCACCGAGACGCTCGACTCCGGGAAGCCGATCCGCGAGTCGCGCGACGTCGACGTGCCGCTGGCAGCCGCGCACTTCTGGTATTACGCCGGTTGGGCTGACAAGCTCGACTACGCTGTCCCTGGACGCAGCCCTGAGTCGCTTGGCGTCGTTGGCCAGGTGATCCCCTGGAACTTCCCACTGCTGATGCTCGCTTGGAAGATCGCCCCTGCGCTTGCCGCAGGGAACACCGTGGTGTTGAAGCCGGCCTCGACCACCCCGCTCACTGCACTCCTCTTCGCCGACGTCTGCCGCCAGGCGGAGCTCCCCGACGGCGTGGTGAACATCGTCACCGGTCCAGGGAGCACCGGCATGTCGATCCTCACCGATCCGCGCATCGCAAAGGTTGCCTTTACCGGGAGCACCACGGTCGGCATCAAGATCGCCCAAGGGATCGCGGGGCAGGGGAAGGCGCTCACCTTGGAGCTCGGCGGCAAGGCGGCGAACATCGTCTTCGACGACGCGGCGCTCGACCAGGCGGTAGAGGGGGTGATCAACGGGATCTTCTTCAATCAGGGCGAGGTCTGCTGCGCCGGAAGCCGCCTCCTCGTGCAGGAATCGATCGCCGACGAGTTCATCGCCCGCCTCCGCGACCGCATGGGAATGTTGCGCGTCGGCGATCCAATGGACAAGAACACTGACGTCGGCGCAATTAACTCACGCGATCAGATGGAGAAGATCGCCGAACTCGTGGCGAGCGGCGTCGCGGAGGGGGCCGATCTCTGGCAGCCCGCCTGTGACCTTCCGTCGCGCGGCTGGTTCTTTCGCCCGACGCTCTTTACCGGCGTCGCGCAGAGCCATCGCATCGCACGCGAGGAGATCTTCGGGCCGGTGCTCGCGGCGATCACCTTCCGCACCATCGACGAGGCGATCGAGAAGGCGAACAACACCGCATACGGGCTCTCCGCCGGGATCTGGACCGAGAAGGGGAGCCGCATCCTCGACGTCGCCGCGCGCCTCAAGGCGGGGGTCGTGTGGGCGAACACCTTCAATCGCTTCGATCCGACCGCACCGTTCGGCGGCTACAAAGAGTCGGGATACGGGCGCGAGGGAGGCGTGCAAGGGTTGCACGCCTACCTGCGGATGAGCTGACCATGGGAAGCCGCTGAGCATGGGGAAGAAGAAGTCAAAACGGATTGAGCGCGGATCGATTCCGCTGCCGCCGGTGAGTCCGCTCATCGCGGCGCTCGAGGCAGCCCCCGCGCCAGAGCGCCGGAGTGAGCCGACGAGGGTCAAAACACATGCCGTTACATCAGCGGAGAAGACTCGTAACGTCGCTGCGAGCGACACGCGCATTGAGGTGCGTCGCACGGCGAAGCTCTACATCGGCGGCGCATTCCCGCGCAGCGAATCGGGGCGCACCGACACGCTGCGAATCGCCGGCGGTAGCAGCGCAAACATTGCGCGTGCCTCACGAAAGGATTTGCGTGAGGCGGTACGCGTTGCGCGTGGTGCCGCAGAACCGTGGGCCGGTCGCGGCGCGATGCTGCGCGGCCAGATCCTCTATCGCGTTGCGGAGCTCATGGAGGGTCGCGCCGCGCAATTTGAGGCGGATCTGATCGCTTGCGGCCGCGGTCGCCGCGCTGCGGCACAAGAGGTTACCGACGCGATCGATCGCTTCGTCTGGTTCGCCGGATGGACCGACAAGTTGGCGAGCGTTCTCGGAGGCACCAATCCCGTCGCCTCGTCACACTTTGTCTTCACGATCCCAGAGCCGACCGGTGTGGTCGCGATCCTCGCTCCAGAGGCATCGCCGCTTCTCGGCTTGGTGACGCGACTCGGCGGAGTGCTCGCCGGCGGCAACGTCGCGATCGTTCTCGCCAGCGAGTCGGCGCCGCTTCCCGCTGTGACTCTCGCTGAGACGCTCGCCGTGAGCGACCTCCCCGCAGGGGTCGTCTCGATCCTCACCGGTCGTCGCGACGAGCTGATCTCGCACCTTGTTCGTCACGCCGATATCGATGGCTTCGACTTGTGGGGCTGCCCCGACTCGCTCCTCGTCGAGGCGGAGCGCGGCGCTGCCGAGCACGTTGCGCGCGTGGCGCGCCGCCCGCGCGGCGCCAATGACGATGCCTCAGCGCACGATGGGGCGCGCGGCGAACGCATTGATGGGATCACCGCCTTCCTGGAGATGAAGACGGTCTGGCACCCGGTCGGTTCGTAGCCTCGGCGTAGCGCGCTGCGTAGCGCTGGCTAAGCGGCTAGGGCAACGAGCTCAGTCGATCGTGAAGTCGTCGGGGTCGGCGTAGGCGCCGGTCGCCTCTTTTTCGAGCTGCATCAGCAGATCGTTCACCAGGCTCGACGCACCGAAGCGGAAGCGGTCGGGGGTGAGCCAGTCTGGCCCGAGCGTCTCGTGCACGAGGACGAGGTACTGGATCGCCTCCTTCGCAGTGCGAATCCCGCCCGCCGGTTTCATGCCGACGATCTTTCCGGTGCGGTTCCAGTGCTCGCGAATTGTCTCGAGCATCACCAGGGTGACCGGCAGTGTCGCGGCGGGGGAGACCTTCCCCGTCGACGTCTTGATGAAGTCAGCCCCAGCGGCGATCGCGAGCCCGGAGGCGCGGCGCACATCGTCGTAGCTGCCGAGTTCGCCCGTCTCGAGGATCACCTTGAGATGAGCCGGGCCGCACGCCTCTTTCACCGCAACGATCTCGTCCCATACCTTTGCGTAGTCGCCAGAGAGGAACGCACCCCGGTCGATCACCATATCGATCTCGTCAGCACCGGCTGCCACCGCGGCGCGTGTCTCTGCGACCTTCATCTCGATCCACGACCGTCCGCTCGGGAACGCCGTTGCGACGGCGGCAACCTTGACGGAGCTGCCGGCGAGCGCCTCCTTGGCGACGCCCGCGAGGTCGGGGTAGCAGCAGAGGGCCGCTACGGCGGGGACTCTCGCGTCTCCCGGATGCGGTCGCATCGCCTTCGTAGCGAGCTGGCGAATCTTTCCAGGCGTGTCCTTCCCCTCCAGGGTGGTGATGTCGCACATGCTGATCGCAAGGCGCAGCGCCCAAACCTTCGACCCCTTCTTGATCGAGCGCGTCTTGAGCGCCGCAACACGCTCCTCGATGCCAACGCGGTCGACCAGCGTCACCTCGCGGAGCCAGGCGCCGAGCGCGCGGGAGTCAGTGGCGCTGGGGAGGTTCGTTTGCATGGGGGGAGTATCCTCCTGACGACGCGAGTGCGCACGAGTTGGGCGCAAAATCTGGATGTGAGCATGAGCGGGCGAGAGCAGGAGCGCGGAGCAGCGCAGATGGGAGGGGAGATGCACTTCGAACGCGCGGACGACGACCTTCGCCTCCTCACTTCAATGCCAAAGCCAGAGCTGCACCTGCACCTTGACGGTTCACTCGATCCCGCACTGGCACTAGAGCTTGCGACAAGCCGTGGAGTCGATGCGCCGCGCGATTGGGCCGGGATGCGCACCGCACTCGTCGCCCCTCAGCGCTGCCTCGACCAGGCCGACCTGTTGCGCGCCTTCGATCTGCCGATCGCCCTACTGCAAGATGCCGATGCGCTTCATCGCGCGAGCGAGACGTTGTTGCGCGCAAAAGCGGCTGACGGCGTCGCCTACGTCGAACTCCGTTGGGGCCCCGCGCTGCACACCGCAAAGGGGCTCTCGCTGCGCGAGGTGATCGCTGCCGTAGCATCGGGGGCGAGCGCCGCAACGGCGGCGACGGGGATCGAGGTGCGCCTGATCGCCACCGCGATTCGGTCGCACGACGCCGCAACGAATCGCGCCCTCGCCACCGCCGCCGTTGCATCGCGCGACCTTGGCGTGGTCGCCTTCGACCTTGCCGGTCGCGAGGCGGCGCATCCCGATCCACTCGAGTTCTCCGATGCATTCGACGTCGCGCGCGAAGGTGGTCTCGCGATCACGCTGCATGCCGGAGAGTGGGGCGGTGCGGCGCAGGTCCGCCGCGCCCTCGAGGTGCACCCCGCGCGCATCGCCCACGGTGCGGTGGCCGCCGACGACGCCGCACTCTGCGCCGAACTCGTTGCCCGCAACGTTGTGCTCGACCTCTGTCCGTCGAGCAACGTGCAGGCGGCGATCGTGGCCGGCTACGGCGACTTTCCTATTGCGCGGCTGCGATCGCACGGGGTTCGCATCACGCTGAACACCGACGATCTGGTGGTGAGCGACCTGACTCTCTCCGAAGAGTACGTGCGCGTGCGCCGCAGGCTCGGCCTGGAGGTAGCGCAGCTCATCGAGATCGCACGCCAGGGATACGCCGCCGCATTTCTCGACGACAGAACGCGAGCCCGACTCTTGTCTGGGTTCGACGCGTGGCTGGCGGCGCGCCGCCTTGCCGCTCTGCCCCGTTCGTAACACTGCGCCCGACCCCGCAGAGGTAGCCGACTCGGCCAACGCTCCGCGCACGAACGCGCACGAAAACGTGCGGCGCGACCCCTCTCCCGCTCCACCCGCCTTTCTGGCACCATGCCTCCAGCGGTCGGCGTCTGCCGACCCGTCTGTGGGCGTTGCTCGCGGACAAGCGTTTTAGCGGAGGGAACAGAAGAGATGCAGAAGTCGCGAATCCTCGCGCTCCTCGCAATCCTCGCCCTTCTCGTTGCTGCCTGTGGTGGTTCGACGGCTTCGCCGTCCGCCTCTGCAGACGCCGGGAAGGCCGACTACAAGGCGTGCATCGCCTTTGACGTTGGCGGCATTGGCGACAAGAGCTTCAACGACTCGGCCTACGAGGGCCTCAAGAACGCGGAGAAGGAGGGCTTTACCGTTGCCTATTCCGAGGCGAAGGGTGCCACCGACTACGCGAAGAACATCCAGCTCCTGATCGATCAGGACTGCAAGTCGATCATCGTCGTTGGATTCAGCCAGGGTGAGGCCGTGGTGGCCGCCACCAAGGCAAATCCTGAGATCGCGTTCTCGTGGGTCGACTCGACTTGGGGCGACGGCGAGGTTCCCGCGAACTTCACGGGCCTCGACTTCCAGATCGACGAGGCTTCGATGCTCGCCGGCTATGCAGCCGCTGCGATCTCGACCTCGAAGGTCCTCGGCGTCTACGGCGGTCAGCCGTTCGCCGGAGTTACCCGCTTCATGGACGGCTGGGTAGCAGGCGCGAACTATTACGCTTCGAAGACGGGAACGAAGGTCACCGTCCTCGGCTGGGATCCGGTCGCAAAGAAGGGCACCTTCGCCCCGAGCGATAACCCGTGGGGGAACAAGGAGTTCGGCAAGACGACCGCTCAGCAGTTCATGAGCCAGAAGGCCGACGTCGTACACCCTGTTGCCGGTCAGACCGGTGAGGGAACGTACGAGG
>JBPCTG010000140.1:0-4306 GCA_051006395.1 Candidatus Limnocylindrus sp. | reverse complement strand
TCGCGAATGATGCCGAGCAGCGCGAGATCCCAGTCGGGTAGTCGCGCTGAGGCGGCGTAGCCGGCGATCGTCGATGAGGATGCCGCCGACTGCACAGCGAAGGCGGAACGCAGCAGCGTGCCAAATGTCGCCTCGTTGAATGCGCCGCGCACCGCGATGCGACCGAGGCGGCGGAGTGGCGGCAGCGAGAGGAGCGCCGCGGCGGGCGAGGTGCCAGACGCTTGCCTCGCGGCTGCTGGCTTCACGACGGCTGCGTCGATGAGGGCGAGGCCTGCCACGCGTGCTGGGGCGAGTGCAGCAATCCAGGCCGCGACGTTACCGCCCATGCTGTGTCCAACGATCACCGCACGCTCCACGCCAAGCTCGTCCATGGCCGCCAGCACGAAGCGCGCCTGCGCCTCGTGGCCGTAGTCGGCGCTCCACGACTTTGCGGAGAGGCCGAAACCCGGAAGATCGAGGGCGACGACGTGCCAGCCACGCGCAGCGATCGGCGCCATCACGGCTCGCCAGCCGAAGGTGCTGCCGCCGAATCCGTGCACGAGCACGAGTTCAGGGTCGGCAGCGCTCCCTGCTTCGGCGATAACCGTGCTCCGCCCGTTAACGGCGATGACACGCGCGTTCGGTGCTGCGCCGGTGGCGAGCAGGTCGTTCGCGATGGCGTTCTCGCCAGGGGGAACGTCGATCAGGAAGGGCAGCAACGCCACAACGAGCAGGAATTTCACGGATCGCGTGAGTCGTCGCTTCATGGACCCAAGTATCGCTCAGCCACGTACCTCTTGCCCGCACCTCATTGGTAGCATTGCGGCATGGAGACCCCGCGCGTGCTCTTTCTCTGCACCCACAACTCGGCGCGATCGCAGATCGCCGAGGCGCTGTTGCGCGCGCACAGCAGAGGGCGCGTAGAGGTCGAGAGCGCCGGCACCGAGGCGACGCAGGTGCGGCCGCTCGCATTGCGGGTGCTCGAGGAGATCGGGATCGACGCATCGGCACAAACGAGCAAGACGCTCGAGCGATTCATTGATGAGGCCTTCGATTACGTGATCACCGTGTGCGATGCGGCGAACGATTCCTGCCCGACATTTCCAAACGCGGTGCACCGCGACCACTGGTCGCTCCCCGACCCCTCGAAGGTCACAGGGAGTGAGGAGCGGCAGCTCGAGGCGTATCGCGCGGTGCGCGACGAACTCGAGGTGCGCATCGGGAGGCTCTTGCGCGAGATCGCTCCCGCGTAGATCGCCCCCGCGTAAGGATCGCGCCGCGGCGCGCTCGCGCGCTAGCGGCGGACGGGGGTGCTGCGGCGGTTCATGCGCGTCATCGTCGCCTTGGCAACGAGGTCGCGCGGGAAATCCAAGAGAATTGGCTCGTATCCAACGGGGATCTCCATGAAGAGCCCGGCCTTCGTGAGCTTGCGCACCAGCGCAAGCTTCTCCATCTCGTTGGGGGCGACGAAGCTCACCGCCTCGCCGAGTGCGCCGGCACGACCGGAGCGACCGATGCGATGCACGTAGTCCTCGGGGTCGAACGGCAACTCGTAGTTGATGACGGCGGGGAGTCCCTCGATGTCGAGGCCGCGCGCTGCAACGTCGGTGGCGACCATCACGCGCGCCTCACCCGCCTTGAATGCGGCGAGCGCCTTGTTCCGCTGCTTCTGGTCCTTGTCGCCGTGGATCTCGACCACGTGATGGCCGTCACGATGCAAGAAGTCGCCGAGACGATTCGCCTCGACCTTGCGGTTCACGAAGACGAGCGCCTGCTCCCAGTTGCGCGTGCGCAGCAGGTCGCTCAGCAACGCGCGGCGACGTCGATCGTCGACCGGCATGATCACCTGACGCACGTTCTCATTCGTCTGGTTTCGACGCGCCACCTCGACGGTAACTGGGTCGATGAGGAAGTCCTGCGCCAGCGCGCGGATCGGCTCCGAGAAGGTTGCCGAGAAGAGGAGGCTCTGTCGCTGCTTTGGGATGAGCGCGAGGATGCGCTTCAAGTCGGGCATGAAGCCCATGTCGAGCATGCGGTCCGCCTCGTCGAGTACGAGCACCGAGACTTGCGACAGGTTCACCGTCTTTGACCCCGCGTGGTCGAGGAGGCGACCGGGCGTCGCGATGAGGATCTCGAGCCCTGCGAGCAGCATCTTCTGCTGCGGTGGCATCGGCACGCCGCCGTACACCACGCCGCTGCGCAGTGGCAGGAACTTGCCGTAGGTGGCGGAGCTCTCGGCGATCTGCACGGCGAGCTCGCGCGTTGGCGTGAGCACCAGGGCGCGGACGGGGTGGCGCGCAGGGCTCGGCGACGGTGTTGCGAATGGCTTCAGGCGGTGCAGGATCGGCAGCACGAACGCGGCGGTCTTTCCGGTGCCGGTCTGCGCGGCACCGAGCAGGTCGCGGCCGGCGAGCACGTGCGGGATCGCCTGCTCCTGGATCGGGGTCGGTTCGGTGTACCCCTCGGCTTGAACGGCGCGGAGGAGCTCGGGGGCTAGTCCTAGGTCGGCGAAGGTGGGCATCAGTGCAGCCAGCGTAGCGGAGAGCGGGGGCTGGGGTGCGATGATCGGGGGGTGACGAAGCAGGAGACACTCCTCGGCGCACTCGCCCCGGCGGCACCGCTTGCCGCCCGCATGCGTCCAGCGACCCTCGACGAGGTCCTCGGACAAGAGGCGCTCATCGGTCCAGGCGCACCGCTTCGTCGCCTTTTAGAGCGTGGGGAGTCACCGTCGCTCCTGCTCTGGGGCCCGCCAGGAAGCGGCAAGTCGACGCTCGCCGCGGTGATTGCCGCAACGGTGCGGGCGGTACCGACCAGCCTCTCCGCCACGAGCGACGGCGTTGCCGAGGTGCGCAAGGCGGTAGCGGCGGCCGCGGAGCGCCGAGCGCACGGCGAGCAGACGCTGCTCTTCATCGACGAGCTCCACCGCTTCAGCCGCACGCAGCAAGATGCGCTGCTGCCACACGTTGAGGCGGGGACAATCATCTTGATCGGGGCGACCACCGAGGCGCCGCCCCGCGCCGTATCGCCAGCGCTCCTTTCGCGTCTCCGCACCTTTAGGCTCGCACCGCTCAGCACCGAGGAGCTCGACGCGCTGCTGCTGCGTGCGTTGATTGATCCGCGTGGCTTCGGTGGCGCGCTGCAGGTGAGCGACGACGCACGACGACAACTCGTCGGCTACGCCTCAGGAGATGCGCGACGCTTGCTCACGTTGCTCGAGATGGCGGCGCTCATGACGCCAGCAGGCGGTGAGGTAACACCGCGTGAGGTGCTCCTTGCGGCGCAAGATCGCAGCCTGCCGTACGACCAGTCTGGTGTCACCTCAGCGCTGATCAAGAGCATTCGCGGCAACGATCCCGACGCGGCGATCTGGTGGCTCGCCACAGCCCTTGAGGGAGGCGAAGATCCGCGCATCATCGCGCGGCGACTCCTTGTCTCGGCGTCGGAGGATGTGGGGAACGCAGATCCTGCGGCCCTCTCACTGGCCGTCGCCACCGCGCAGGTGGTTGAGCTGGCGGGAAAACCAGAGTGCGAATACGCGCTGGCGCAGGCCGTTGCCTACCTCGCCGCCGCACCGAAATCGCCGCGCGCCGGCGAGGCGCTCGCCGCGGCCCGTGAGCGCATTGCGGCGAACGGACAACTCCCCGTTCCTGGTCACCTCCGCGCCGCGGCAAAAACGTATCAATCGCCGCACGCCGCCGGAGAGCCGTTCGACCTTGAGCAGCGCTATCTCCCCGCAGAGCTCGGAGCGGCGCAGTTCTATCATCCGTCTGGGAGCGGCGCCGAGGCGGTCCTGCGTGATCGCATCGCGTCGCTGCGTGCGGCGCGTAAGGGCGCGGCCGCGGGTAGCGAGAGGGAGTGATCACGATGATCTTCACAGCAGTAGTGGCGGCAGTCGCAGTGACGGGTCTCGTTCCTCTGCACGCACTCGGCGATCGGTTCAGCTCGCCGCTGCCACTCATCGCCTATCTCGCCGGCGCGTGCGCCGCGGTCGCCGCAAGCATTTTAATCGCCCTGCGCCGTGACGCGCAGGATTCTGCGCGCAGCGCATCACGTGTCACGAACGCCAGCGCGCCTCGCCTGCTCCCGCGCGGCGTGGAGCGACTCCTTGGTGCGGCGGGGCTGCTCGGTTGGATTTGGATCGGTGCGGTGCTGCTCTTTGGCGGAAGTGAGGGTGAGCGCGTCGATGATCTGCTCCTCTGGGTCTATGGCTGGGTCGGCATCGCTTACCTCTCGATGCTCCACCCCGACGTGTGGGCGGCGATCGATCCGAATCGACGCATCGCGCGTTTCGTGCGCACGATGTTGCGCCGCACCACCAACGCCGACC
>JBPCTG010000139.1:0-9780 GCA_051006395.1 Candidatus Limnocylindrus sp. | reverse complement strand
GTTGAAGGCGAGCACGGTCAGGGTGATCGCAATGCCGGGGAAGACCACGACATGCGGCGAAGAGAAGAGCAGGTTGCGATCGCCACCGATCATCGAGCCCCACTCTGGGGTCGGCGGCTGTGCGCCGAGCCCAAGGAAGCTGAGTGCGGCAACGTCGAGGATTGCGCCGCCGATACCGAGCGTCCCCTGCACGATGATCGGGGTGAGGGCGTTCGGCAAGATCTTGCGGAAGAGGATCCCTGCCTCCGAGGAGCCGAGGGCGCGGCTCGCCGACACGAACTCGCGATCGCGCAGGCCGAGCACCGAGGCGCGCATCACGCGCGCGTAGATCGGTATGGCAACGATGCCGATCGCGATCTGGGCGTTCAGCAGGCCGGGACCGATCACCGTGACGATCGCAATCGCCAAGAGGAGGCTCGGGAAGGCGAGGAGGACATCCATGAGGCGCATGAGCAGGTTGTCGACCCAGCCACCAACGAACCCTGCAACGGCACCGATGAGGGTGCCGATCACGATCGCGAAGCCGACGGTGAGCACGCCGACCTGCAAGCTGAGGCGCGCGCCGTGGATCACGCGCGCGAAGACGTCGCGCACGTTGCTGTCGAGTCCGAAGAGGTGCTGCGGGCCGTCGCACCCGAAGAGATTGATGCACGGAGCGGCGAGACGCTTCGCCGTTGGCTCGACGCCGATGAGCACCCCTGTCGGGTCGTACGAGGCGATCACATCGGCGCCGATCGCAGCGAGGAGCAGGACGGCAAAGATGGTGAGTCCGACGCGCGCGGTGCGCTGCTCGAGAAAGGAGCGGAGTGCGCGTCGGAACGGCGTCTGGGCGCTCATCACCCCTCCATGCGCACGCGCGGATCAAGGTACGCGTAGCTGATGTCGACGAGCAGGTTCACGACCACGTAGCCGACGCTCACCACCACCGTGAAGCCCTGAACGACCACGTAGTCGCGCGCTGTGATCGCCTCGGAGATGGTTCTCCCGACGCCCGCGAAGTTGAAGATCGTCTCGGTGAGCACCGCTCCAGAAAGGAGCCCGCCGAGCGAGAGGCCGATCACGGTCACCACGGGAAGCAGCGCGTTGCGCAGCGCATGTCCCGAGACCACCTCGCGCGCGGAGAGCCCCTTCGCCCGCGCGGTGCGAATGTAATCGGTGCCGAGCACATCGAGGAGCGACGAGCGCGTGACGCGTGCGATCACCGCCATCGGAATCGTCGCAAGGGCGATCGATGGAAGGATCAAGTGCGAGAGCGCATCGATCAGCAGATCTGGTCGCAGCGTGAGGATTGCGTTGGGGATCGCCATGTTCGAGATGAAGTCAAGGAGTACCCGCAACGGGCCGCCAAGTCCGCCGAGCCCCCAGGCGACCGCAATCTCATCGGGGATCACGCCAGCGGTGTAGCGACCGGCGGGCGGGAGTGCGATCGGCGTCCCCTTGAGAACGATCGCAAAGAAGTAGGCGAAGATCAGCCCCAGCACGAAGACTGGAATCGAAACGCCGAGGTTGGCGAAGATCATCGTCGCCACGTCACGCTTGGAGTTGCGCCGTGTCGCCGACGAGATGCCGAGCAATATCCCGGCAACTGATGCAATCGTCAGCGAGATGAGTCCAAGCTCGATGGTCGTAGGGAGGCGCTCGAGAAGGAGCTGCGTCACCGGGATGCCGAAGCGAATGGATTCTCCGAGGTCGCCACTCAACACCTGGCCGAGGTAACGGACGAACTGCACGGGGATCGGTTGGTCGAAGCCGTAGCGCGTGTTGAACGCAGCGCAGGCTGCCTCGGTCGCCTTTTCGCCGAGAAGGGCGCGACAGGGATCGCCAGGGAGCACGCGGGTGATCACGAAGACGGCAACGAGGATTCCGAAGATCACGGGGAGGCTGACGAGCAGCCGACGGAGGACATATGTCGTCATCGACGCATCACCTCCTCAATTGCTCCTTGTAGTAAGCGAACCCCCGCCACCACCTTGCGGTGGCGGCGGGGGTTTCGACTAACGCGCGCGAACGCGCCTCAACCGATCGCTATCAGCCTGCGGGCTTGACGCACGCATCCGGATTCAAGAAGCCCGAGATGAGCCCCCAGTAATCGAACACGCTCGTGCGACCCTTGTGATACGGATGCGAGCAGTCCCAGATCGCGGCGAACGTGTCGAGCACGTCGCTCGCGTCGAGGGTTGCCCCGTTGTGGAACTTCACGCCCTTCTGGAGCGTGCAGGTCCACGTGAGCAGGTCAGCCGACGCATCGCACTTGGTGGCGAGCAGCGGCTTCACCTCTGCGGTACCCGTCTTGAAACCGTAGAGGCCCTCCTGGATCTGGCCGCAGACGCGAAGGCTCTCGCCGTCCGTCTCGTCGGCGCAGTAGAGGCCGCCCGGCTCACCGTTCTGGATCCACACGAGCGAATCCCGCCCGCCTGGATCCATTACCGCGAGCTCCTCGTTGCCGAGCGGCGACGAGTGGGCACCAGCGACATCGGCCTTGAAGGCAAGGCCCGAGCCGCCGTGAACCATCGGGACCATCGGGATGTTCTCGCGAATCGCGTTGTTCGCCTCGGCGTAGAGCGCCTTGCGCTGCGCCGAATCAGCCGTCGCGCCCGCCTTGGAGAGCGCGCTGGTGATCGCGTCGAACTGTGCACCGAACTGTGCCGAAGAATTCGCCCCGAAGTGATAGTCGAGGAAGTTCGTCGGGTCCGGATAGTCGGCACCCCATCCGAGGAGGTGCAAGCCGGTCAGCTTGCCGGCAGTTGCGTTGTCGAGGAAGGTTGTCGACTCCTGCACGTCGAGCGCGGCATCGATGCCGATCGCCTTCAACTGCGCCTGGATGTCGGTGGCCACGTCGACTGGTGCCGGCAGGTAGCCGCGCACCTTATCGCGAAGGGCGATCGTCGTCTTGAATCCGTTCGGATACCCTGCCTCGGCCAAGAGCGCCTTCGCGGCGGCGATATCCTGGGAGTACCAGGCCTCACCCTCGCAGGCGAACTCGATCGAGCACGGCGTGAAGTGCGTCGCCACCACCGACCCGCCCGGGTAGAAGGTGTCGACGAGGCGCTGACGATCGACGGCGAGTGCGATCGCCTTGCGAACGCGCACGTCGTCGAATGGCTTGAACGCGTTGTTCATGCCGAGGTAGAGGATGTTCAAGCCCTCGCGCGGCTTGAGCGACAGCGTCGAATCTGCCGAGATGGCTGCGAAGTCGGTCGGCGACACGTTGTCGATCCCGTCGGCCGCTCCAGACTGGAGCGAAAGGAGGCGAGCCGCCGCCTCATCCTGCCACTGGATCACTGCAGTCTTCGCCTTCGCCTTCGTGCCCCAATAGCCGTCGAAACGGTTGAGGACGATCTGCGTCCCCTTCTCCCAGGCCTTGAAGGAGAACGGCCCAGTGCCGTTCGGTTTCTCGACGATCGAGCCGTCGGCGGTGTGCGCCTTCAGGTAGCCCGAGTCGTTGATCACGAAGTTCGTGAGGGCAAGCTTCTGCGTGAACGCCACGTCAGGCGCGCAGAGCTTGAAGACGACGGTCGACTCGTCGACCGAGGTGATCTGCGACAAACCGGTTGCGCCAGCGGCACAAGCTACGGGGCCAGCCTCTGGCCAGCTGCGCGCAGAGAAGTCGACGGACTCGGCGGCGGGGGCACCAGAGCCTCCGCAGGCGGCCGCGACCATGAGGATTGCGGCGCTGATCGCGCCGATCCGCAGGTTCTTCATTCGTTCTCTCCTTGTTACATCAGCAAGGGCTCGCGCCCTCGCCTGCGGATCCTCCGCAGTGCGGGAAGAGTAGCGGAAACGTGGGAGCCGAAACCGCGGGTTATCCACAATTTGCAAGGGTCGGCCACGGTAATGCGGTTGGTGCGGGGCGCTAGCATCGTCGCGTGAGCGCTGCGAGCCCGATCCCATGGGAGTTGCTCGTCCCGATCTTCGGGCTGGTCGCCCTCCTCTACGCCTCGGTGGGCCACGCTGGAGCGACTGGCTACCTCGCGATCATGGCGTTGGCGGGGGTTGCTCCGCTGACGATGCGACCAACGGCGCTCGTCTTAAACCTCGTCGTCGGCGGCATCGTCACGCTTCGCTTTGCCGCTGCAAAGCAGATTGACGTACGGCGACTCGCGCCGCTCATCGTGACGTCGATCCCCGCGGCGGCGATCGGCGCGACGGCGATGCTCCCGAGCGCGCTCTATCGACCACTCGTTGCCATCATCCTTGTCGTCGCATCAGCGCGACTTGCCGGGCTCCTACAACCGCGCGCCAGCACGTCTCGCAATGAACGGCCAATGCCGATCGCCGCCGCACTCGGGGTTGGAGCGACCCTTGGACTGCTCGCGGGACTCACCGGCACCGGTGGCGGCGTCTTCTTGACACCGGTCTTGATCCTCACTGGTTGGTCGACGCCGCGAAGGGCGGCGGGGCTTTCGGGGGCATTCATCTTGGTGAACTCTGTTGCTGGAATCTTCGCCGCTTCGAGCGCGCTCGGCGCGCTTCCACGCGAGCTACCGCTGGGGCTCGCCGCCGTGGCGATCGGCGGAGTGATCGGCGCCGAGCTCGGCGCGCGGCGACTCCCTACCGAGTCCATCCGCCGACTCCTCGCCATCGTCCTCCTGATCGCAGCGTCGAAGCTCCTTTTGACCCCCTAGGTCTACCCCTACCGCTATCCTTGGCGCACGCGGTCCGAGAGTCGGATCACGAACGGCGTAGACCTTTAGGAGGCACTCATGGCCCGAACGAAACGACGCGTCGCGGCGCGACTCCCGGAGGGGATCAAGGAGATCCCCGCGGCGCGCGCAGCGCAGCTCTTCCGCTGGAATCGCGCGCTGATCGTGCTTCACGGCATCCAGGCGCTCATCATCATTCTCATCAGCCCAACCGATGCGAAGGTGAACTTCGAGGGCTCGTACCCGGTCGCGAAGATCGTCGATGGCGTCTTCGCCGGCCTTACAACGGGAACGAAGGAGCTCTTCGGCATTCCGCTTGCGTACGTCGTTGCGGCCTTCTTCGGCCTCTCGGCGCTCGCACACTACCTCGTCGCATTCCCGCTTCGGGAGCGCTACGAGCGTTGGCTGGCGCAGTCGTTCAATCCGATGCGCTGGGCCGAGTACGCCCTGAGCTCGACCCTGATGATCGTGGCGATCGCCTCGCTCACCGGGATCCGCGACGCCGGCGCAATGCTCGCGATCGCGGGCTGCAACGCCGCGATGAACCTCTTCGGTTGGTCGATGGAGGAGGCGAACATTGGTCGCAAGGCGGTCCAGTGGAGCCACTACATCTTCGGCTGCATCGCGGGGATCATCCCGTGGCTTGCAGTCTTCGTAACGCTCAGCCTCTCGCTCAGCGACTGGCAGGGTACCGAGACCTTCAAGCCGGTGCTAATCACGATCTATGTAAGCCTCTTCGTGAGCTTCAACATCTTCGCGATCAACATGGTGCTGCAGCGACTCAAGATCGGACGCTGGAAGGACTATCTCCACGGCGAGCGGAGCTACATGATCCTCTCGCTCGTGGCGAAGACGCTCCTCGCCTGGCAGGTCTGGTCCGGCGTCTTCATGCCGGCAAACTAAGGAGCGATCACTCGACCCACAGCGGGTCGATGAGGCCCCGCTCCGCCGCAAGGTGGCGCGGGGCCTCTCTCGTCTCCTCGTGATTCGGCAATCGAGCCGAGCGGCGCCGCTGCCATGGCGTAGCATCGCTGCATGAACAAAGAGGCCAAGGAGAAGGCTAGCAAGGACGCTACTTCGGGCGTTGATGCGCGACCGCTTACCTACGGCGGCTACCTACGGCTTGACGAGCTCCTTGCGCTGCAGTCGCCGCGCTCGGCAGAACACGACGAGCTGCTCTTCATCGTGATCCATCAAACATATGAACTCTGGTTCAAGCAGATGCTCCATGAGGTGCGCGGTGCAGCCACTGCGCTGCGCGCTGATGAGGGGTGGCGGGCGATGCATCGACTCGGTCGCGTGCGTCACATCCTCAAGATCGCGGTCGCGCAGGTCGACATCCTCGAGACGCTCACGCCGCTCGAGTTCTCCACATTCCGTGATCGACTCGCCACGTCGAGCGGCTTCGAGTCGGCGCAATTCCGCGAGCTCGAGGCGCTCCTCGGCATTCGCAATCCGCGACTCGCCGACCTACTCCCCGACGAGTCGGAGCGCGAGCGCGTGCGCGCGGCGCAGCGTGCGCCAAGCCTCTGGGACGCGGTGTTGGCCTGGCTCGTCGCTCGCGGCCATGCGGTGCCGAAGCGACTGCTGGAGCGCGATGTTGCCGAGGCGTACCAGGGCGACGAAGAGTTGCAGGCGACGCTCTTGGCGCTTTATCGCGCCGGCGGCGAGATCGCGACGCTCTGCGAGGCACTCGTCGACATCGATGAGGGGCTGCAGGAGTGGCGCTATCGCCATGTGAAGATGGTCGAACGCACGATCGGTCGCAAGTCTGGCACCGGCGGATCAACGGGGGTCGAGTACTTGGCGGCAAGCCTGCATCGACCCGTCTTCCCTGATCTCTGGGCGATCCGCAGCGGCATGTAGCGATGGCAACGCCCGCGCACACGATCGACCGCGCGCGCCTTGCAACGCTCATCGCCGAAGAGTCGGATCGATTCGTAGCGTCTCATCCAGCGTCTGTCGCGCTCGCGCGTCGCGCAGGTGCAAGCCTGGTGCGTGGCGTGCCGATGCCATGGATGCAGCGTTGGGCGTCGCCTGTTCCACCCTTCGCGGTAAGCGCCCTCGGCGCAGAGATTGCTGATGCCGACGGCGCGCGCTACCTCGACCTCGCCCTCGGTGACACCGCCGCGATGGCGGGGCACGCGCCTGAGCCGGTCGTGCGTGCCGTTGCCGAACAGCTTGCGCGCGGCGCAACGACGATGCTCCCATCGGAGGCTGGGATCGATGCGGCGGAGGAGCTGACGCGGCGCTTCGCCCTGCCGCTCTGGCAGTTCGTTCTTACCGCCACCGACGCGAACCGCTTCGTGCTGCGCCTCGCCCGCCTCGCCACGGGGCGACCAAAGATCCTCGTGCACAACTGGTGCTATCACGGCACGGTCGACGAGACGTTTGCCGTGATCGACCCGCGCGGCACGGCGGGTACGGCGATCGCACGCCCAGGGAACCTCGGGCCGCAGGTCGATCCTTCGGCAACCACGCGCGTGGTGGAGATTAATGATCTAGCGGCGACTGAGGCGGCGCTCGCGGCCGGGGACGTGGCGGCGATCCTCGTAGAGCCAGCGCTCACGAACATTGGGATCGTGCGACCAGATCCCGGCTATCACCCGGCGCTTCGTGCGCTCGCCACGAAGTACGGTGCGCTGCTGATCATCGACGAGACGCACACGATCTCGCTGGGATCAGGCGGTGCAACGAGCGCTTGGTCGCTTCAACCCGACGCCTTAGTTATTGGCAAGGCGATCGCGGGAGGGATCCCTGGCGCCGCCTACGGCATGAGCACTCAACTATCAGAACGGGTTGCAACTGCAATGAAGCTCGACGAGATCGACACGGGCGGCATTGGTGGCACCGTTTCGGGGAACGTCCTTTCGGCAGTGGCGATTCGCGCAACGCTCTGTGAGGTGCTCACCGACGCGGCCTTCCCGGGCATGATCGCTGGGGCTGAACGTTGGGCCAATGGCGTCGAGGAGGTGCTGCGGAGACGCTCTCTCGGGTGGAGTGTGGCGCGCCTCGGCGCACGTGCCGAGTATCACTTTGCCCCCGAGAACCCACGGAACGGCGGTGATGCCGCCGCCGCCGTCGATCACGAGCTGGAGCGCTATCTGCACCTCCACGCGTTGAATCGCGGCATCGTCATCACCCCGTTCCACAACATGGCGCTCTTCTCCCCCGCCACGCCGGCGGATGCGGGGGCGCGTCACGCCGAAGCGTTCGATGCCGCCGTGGCGGCACTCCAAGATTCAGGAGCGCTCAGGTAACGACGCGACGCTCGGTGAAGCGCGGCTGATCCCACGAACGGGTGGCGAGCATCTGCACCAGCGCATCGGCGGCACGATCGATCTCAGCGAAGCTCAGGTAGAGCGGCGAGAAGCCGAAGCGCATCAGGTCAGGGGCGCGGAAGTCGCCGATCACCCCGCCAGCGATCAGCGCCTGAATGATTGCGTAGCCGTTCTGGTGTGCGAAGGAGACGTGGCCGCCCCGCACCGCGGCGTCGCGCGGCGAGATGAGGCGAAGCTCCCCCGCGTCGATCCCAGCCTCTGCGAGGCCACCTTCGACGCGCTCAAGGAAGCGGCTCGTCTGCGCCATTGACTTCGCGCGCACCTCGCGCGTGGAGATGCTCTCCCACAACTTGAGCGCCTCATCGAGCGCCGCAAGGCTGAGCACCTGCTGCGTGCCGGTAATGAATCGGCGAATTCCTGGGGCTGGCGCGTACGTGGCGTCGAAGGCGAACGGATCACGATGGCCGAACCAGCCGGAGAGCGGCTGCTGAGCGGCGGATGCAATCGCAGGCGCCACCCATGTGAACGATGGTGCGCCTGGTCCGCCGTTCAGATACTTGTAGCCGCACCCCACGGCGAAGTCCGCCCCTGCCCCGTGCAAGTCAAGCTCCATGACACCCGTCGAATGCGAGAGATCCCATACCGCCAGCGCCCCAGCTTCGTGTGCGGCGGCGGATAGGCGCTTCATGTCGCGAATCAGCCCCGTCTTGTAGTCAACGTGTGTGAGCACGAGCACCGCCGCCCCTTCCAACGCGCTCGCGGGATCCGTCTCGCGTTCGACCGCACGGATCTCGAGATCGGGTCGCATCTGCTTGATCCCCTCAAGGATGTAGAGATCGGTTGGAAAGTTTCCCGCTTCAGTAACGATGACGTGCCGATCGGGACGCAGCGAGAGCGCAGCGGCAACGACACGGTAGAGCGAGACGGAGGTCGAGTCGCCTACTACGATTTCGCCGGGTTGCGCGCCGACCAGCGGCGCGATGCGATCGCCAACGCGCGTCGGCAGGTTGTACCAGTCAGCGTCGTTCCAGCTGCGAATCAGCCCCTCGCCCCACTGCTCATGTACCACCGTCGCAATTCGCTCTGCGACACCGTTTGGCAGCGCACCGAGAGAGTTTCCGTCGAGGTAGATCACGCCGCTTGGCAGCGAGAAGCACGCCCGCAGGGGGGCAAGTGGGTCGCGGGCGTCGAGTGCTGCGGCGCTCTCCATCGGGCTCATCCTCG
Organism: Candidatus Limnocylindrus sp.; assembly: GCA_051006395.1. Classification (GTDB taxonomy): domain Bacteria; phylum Chloroflexota; class Limnocylindria; order Limnocylindrales; family Limnocylindraceae; genus Limnocylindrus. Next base: position 632 of record JBPCTG010000139.1, on the reverse strand, counting down.
CACGCCGTCTCTCTCCGCCGCGCCCCGCTCTCACGCCGCGGGTGAAACGCTGAGGCCAAGCAGTCGAACAGCGTCGGCCAGCAGCGCACCGTCGTCGTGATCGAGCTCCTCCAGCACGTCGAAGTGATCGCGAGCAGCCACGACCGACGCGCTGACGCTGGTGAGCGATGGCGCCCACCGCTCGACGAGGAGCGCCGCGTTGCGGTGAAACTCCGCAGGTTCGCGTTCGCCAACGTACAACGCGATCGGCACGTCGCAAAGTGGCTGGAGCGCGGCAGGGGAGAGCGCCGCTGCTTCGCCTTCGCTCATGCCGACCTTGTCGTTCACGTAGCTCTCGGCGAGCGGGGGCAGATCGTAGATTCCGCCAACAAGAAGCAGCCCTGCAACCAGCGACCGCGTCGCTTCGGGGGCGAGTGCAGTGATGAGCGACGCCGCAAGATGCGCGCCAGCAGAGTGGCCCGCCACCACGATACGTGCTTGGTCCGCGCCGTGTTGCGACGCGGTCGCGGCGATCTTCGCAACCGCCGCCGCGGCTTCGTCTACGATTTCGCGCAGCGACGCGGCCGGGGCGAGGGTGTAGCCGACCGCCACATGCACGCCACCTGCTGCAACGATCGCCGCCGCGTAGCGGC
>JBPCTG010000138.1:0-15941 GCA_051006395.1 Candidatus Limnocylindrus sp. | reverse complement strand
CTCGACGAGCCGCCCCGCCGCAACCGATCCGCGCAAGGGGATCGTGAAGGGCCTCTACGTGGCCGACGCCTCGCTCTTCCCCACCGCCATCGGCGTCAATCCGATGGTCACGGTGCTTGCCCTAGCAAAGCGCGTCGCGCGCACGATCCTCGCCGACTGACTACGTCTCGCCTACAGGCGAGGATCATCGCACTAGAGGTAATGGCCAGGAAGTGGAGCGGGAGAAGGGGCTCGAACCCTCGACATCTTGCTTGGAAGGCAAGTGCTCTACCAACTGAGCTACTCCCGCGCGACAGAATCGTAGCACCCGACACGAGCAACTAGGCCTCGGTTATCGCCTCCAGCGACTTCGCGCCGCGCAGGGTACGCAGGCGGTTGATGCGATCGGTGATCGGCGGGTGGGTGGCGAGGAAGCCCGCGGCGCGCGGCTCGAAGCGCTTCACCGGGCTCGCGATGTACAGGTGTGCAGTGGCTTTCGTAGCGACCTCGAGCACCTCTTTGTCGGCGGCGAGCTTGGCGAGGGCACGCTCGAGGCCGATCGGGTTGCGCGTGAGTTCGACTCCGGATGCGTCGGCGAGGTACTCGCGCTGACGTGATACGGCGAGCTGCACCAGGCGGGCGGCGATAGGGGCGAGGATCGCGAGGGCGATCATGAGCACGAAGGCGATCACTTGAAAGATGTTTCCCCCCTCGCGGTCATCGCGACGGCGACCGCCACCCCAGAAAACCGAGCGCAACAAGATGTCGGAGAGGAGCGCCAGCGAACCAACGAGTGCCGCGACAAGGAGGCCGTAGCGAATATCGAAGTTGCGCACGTGCGAAAGTTCGTGCGCGATCACGCCGCTCATCTCCTCGCGGTCGAGCTTCGCCATGAGACCGGTGGTGACGGCGATGCTCGCGTGCTGCGGATCGCGCCCGGTGGCAAAGGCGTTCAACGCCGTGTCGTCGATGGTGTAGACCTTCGGTCGCGGCAGGTCGGCGGCCAAGCAGAGCTCGTCGACGATGTTCGAGAGCTGCAACTCCTCGGCGCCGGCACTCGGGTCGAGCGGCTTCGCCCCCGCCGCGGCGAGCACGGCACGATCGCCGCCGAACCAGGCGCCGAGCGTGAGCACGAAGCCGAGGCCGAACGAGATGAACGCGTATGGGAACGCCCCCTCGACGCTGCCCGTCATCGCAATGCCCGCGCTCGTCGCGAGCGCGGCGATGATCGCCACGACGATCAGCACGAGGAGGTACGACTTGCGACGGTTCGCCGCGGCGAGATCGTAAAAGGTCGCCATATCGTTCCCCTACCGCGCGACGCTCAGGAGAGGGAGACCTTCGGTGCGGCCTCCTCGGCGTCGGGGGCGTCGAAGAAGTCGCGCTTGGCGAAGCCGAAGGCTCCTGCAAAGAGGAGCCCGGGGAAGCTCTGCACCGAGTTGTTGTACGAGAGCACGGCGCTGTTGTAGTGCTGGCGGCTGAAGCCGATCTGATTCTCCGTAGAGGTGAGCTGCTCCTGCAGTTGGATTACGTTCTCGTTCGACTTCAGGGTGGGGTACGCCTCGACGTTGGCGAAGAGGGTGCGCAGGGAGCCTGTGAGCAGGTTCTCGGCCTTTGCCTGGGCGGCGGTGTCACCCGATGCTCCAGCGGAGACCGCGGCGGCACGCGCCTTGGTCACGTTCTCGAGCACGGATCGCTCAAAGCCCATCTGCCCCTTGACTGCCTCGACAAGGTTCGGGATCAGGTCGTAGCGGCGCTTCAGCTGCACCTGGATTTGGCCGAGCGCCTCATCGACGCGGTTGCGCCCACTCACCAAGCCGTTGAAGGCACCGATCGCGAACACGGCGATGACGCCGACGACGAGAACGACTGGAAGGAGTGCGTCCATGTGCACCTCACTCGTATGCAAACTGCACGGCGTACGCTGCGCCGATTGGCTTCATTCTACGCCGCAGCGCGCTCAGGTGCACGAATTATTTAGTGAGGATTCGGTTAAGAAAGTGCCCAAAATTTTCGTGCGGGATTCGTGCGTAAAAATTTGCCGCAGGATTTTTGAACGTTTGACGACCCCCCAGGGGGGAGGCGTACCGTATGCGCAGCAGCCGGATTCGGGGGCCTTGGTGGTCCCCCCGGTGTGGGTGCAGCCCGGCAACTCTGGGTACCCGCGTGAAAGGCACAGGATCATGAACGTTCTGCTCGTTGGTACCGGCACGGTCGGCGAGGCGATTGCGCACATCGTGAAGGGCCGAAAATGGCTCGGGAAGCTCACCCTCGCGGACTACTCCCTCAAGCGTGCTCGCCACGTCGCCGACGCCGTTGGCGCCGGGTACGACGTTGCCCAGGTCGACGCTGGCAACGCCCAGCAGCTCAAGGAACTGATCGCCGCCTCAAAGGCCGATCTCGTGCTCAACGCCGTCGACCCGCGCTTCGTGCCGGCCGTCTTCGACGCGGCGCTCCAGGCGGGCGTCCACTACATCGACATGGCGACCAGCCTCTCCGTCCCCGATGCGAAGAGCCCCTATAAGACGCTCGGCAAGACGCTCCTCGGCGACTACCAGGAGTCGAAGAAGCGCGAGTGGGAGTCACGCGGAAAGCTCGCCCTGATCGGCATGGGGATGGACCCTGGCCTCTCGAACATCTTCGCGGCGTACGCCAAGAAGTGGACTTTCGACGAGGTGAGCGCGATCCACGTACGCGACGGCGGCGACCTGCGCATCGAGGGCTACCCGTTCGCCACGGTCTTCAGCCTGTGGACGGTCATCGAAGAGTGCCTCAACCCGCCGCTCGTGTGGCAGAACGGCAAGATGGAGGTGCGCGCACCATTCAGCGAGCCCGAAGACTTCGTCTTCCCCGAAGGGATCGGTCCGGTCATGTGCGTGAACGTCGAGCACGAAGAGGTGGTGCAACTGCCGCGCACCATCCCCGCCGATCTCATCACCTTCAAGTACGCGCTCGGTGCCGACTTCATCGAGACGCTCCGCCTGTTGCACCGCCTCGGGCTCGACGGCAAGAGCCCGATCGACGTGAAGGGGGTCAAGGTTGCGCCACGCGACGTGATCGCAGCGCTCAGCCCTGATCCTTCGACGCTGGGCAAGAGCATGGTCGGACGCGCCGTCGTCGGAACCCTCGTCGCTGGACGAAAAGATGGCCGACGCCGCGAAACGTTCCACTACCAGGTGGTCGACGCCGCAGAGACGATGGGCCGCTACAAGCTGCAGCCGGTCGCCTGGCAGACGGGCGTGATGCCGGTCATGGCGATGGAGCTGATCGCTGAAGGGGTGTGGGGCGGAGCCGGCGTGAAGTCGCCGGAGATGCTCGATCCCGATCCGTTCCTCGACCTGTGCGAGGACTACGACGTGACGGTGAAACTCGAGCACCGAATCCCCGGCCGCTCGATCTTGCCGGCAACAGAACAGCCGCCGGCGATCGCGAAGTCGGTCACCGTGAAGGGAACGTCGACGCCGACCGACGCTGCCTACTCGGCCGCCGCCACCGCAGCGTTGCGCACCTCGGTCGACGAGGAGCCGTAGGCCCCGCTCAAAACACCGCTTACGGCGCGTCGATGAGGCGCGCGAGAAGCGGGATCGGTGGCGTGCCGTGCGAGAGCATCGCCGCGAGATGCGCCGGACGCGAGAATCCTTGCGTCGCCGCGCGGCCCCCTGGGAGCGGACTCGACGCGGGAACGCCGCGGGCGCGATCCTCGAGCTCCCAGCAGCCCATCGAACCCACGAAGTAGGTCGGCAGTTGCGTTGCGGTGAGTCGCGCGCGCAGATACTTCGCGCGCGCCTCGGACTCCTCCTGCCATGTGCGACCGACCATGAGCTCCATCGCCCATGCCTCGTCGCGCCCCTCGGCGTGAATGCCGATATCGAGCATCGCATTCGCGATGCAGCGGAGGTAGAACTTCCAGTGCACGAGCTCGAGCGCATCGTCGCCGTCGCCGAACCCCTCGTCGAGCATCACCTGGGTCACGTATACGGCCCACCCTTCGGCGAAGACCCCCGAACCGAATGCGGCGCGCAACGGTCGATCGCACTGGTTCGCCGCCGCAAGCTGAAGGTAGTGACCAGGGATCGCCTCATGGATCGCGAGCAGGGCGAGCATGCGGTTGTTGTCCTCCCGCAACATGGATTCGACCTGCTCAGGGGTTGCGTCGTCGGCCGGTGGCGTCACATAGAAGAAGCTCTTCTCGCCGCGATCGAGCGGCCCTGGTGCGTCGAGAAAGGCGCCACCGTAAGCGCGCAGGAAGCGTGGCGTCCACACGATGTCGAGCGGCTCGCTCGGCAGCGCAACGAGCCCGGTGCGACGCACGAACGCTTCGCAGCGCGCCGTCTCCTCGCGGCAGCGATCGAGCAGCGTTGCGGGCGTAGCATGATCGGCACCGATCGCGTCGAGCACTGCGGCGACGAGCGCATGGCCACCATCGACGCCTGCGCCGCTGATTGCTGCCGCCGCGCGGTCACCGAGCCACCGGGGAGCTGCGCGTCGCGCGATCTCGACCATGCGTGCGCGCACCGCGTCGAACTCGCGCGCCGTTGCCGCGGCGATCGCTGCGCGATCGTGCGAGCCGAAGAGGGTGTGGCGAATGGCGCGGTCGTAGAGCGGCGCACCGAAGCGACCTTCCCCTGAGCTCCGAGGAAGCACCTCGTCGCGCAGGCGTGTCGCGTAGCGCTCCGCCGCGGCGGTCGCCGCCTCGGCTGCGGCGCGCAACTCCTCGCCGTACTCGGCTACGGCGAGCGCCGCGAGCTCCCCGATCCCTGGCGCTTGGGCGATCGCCGTCTCCAGGTGCAGTCGGCTAATCGGTCGCGCGGGGAGCTCGATCTCGCCGCGCGGTGGCTCGCCCCCGTTCGGTCGCGGCGCGCCGTCATCGGCGGGAACGCGGAGCGCCGGCACGCCGACGAGCGCGTCGAAGGCCGAATCCAAATACGGGCCGACCCCGCGCAGTCGAGCGAGCAGGTCGCGCGCCCGCGTCTCCCGTGTTCCGAAGGTGCGGGCGATGAGCGGAAAGAGCCCCGAGCCGACCACCGAGATCGCGTGGAGTGCGTCCCACGCGGCGGGGCGCACCTCACGCCGCTCAAAGCGAATCGCCGCGAGGGTGGCGAGGGCGAGGTCGCGATCGATCAGATCGTCGCTGCTCAGGGTCGCCGCGTCGAGGCGCTCGAGCCGCGTGCGCTCCTCGTCGACCCAGGCGAGGATCGCCGCGTCGCCCTTCGCCCCCTCTGCCCCCCAGCGTCCGTCGTGGTCGTGCACGCCAAGCGCCGTGGCGGCGACAGGGTGGAGCGCCGCGAAGCGCGCGATCAGCCCTGATGCGTCGAGCGAATCATGCGTCATGCGCGGCAGGGTACCATCGGGGCATGGGCGCACAAGATACGACCGACCTCTTTTTCGAGCGACTGAACGCCGACGACCGCGACGGTGCCGTTGCGATTCTCGACGAGCGCGTCGAGATGCGCATTCACGTCGGCGAGGGCGTACAGCTCCTCAAGGGGAGCGAGCGCGTTGGCGGATGGTTCAAACGCGCCGACAAGGGGCTGCGCATGATGCCTGGCGAGGTGAAGGACACCGGCCATCAGGTGGAGTGCGACCTGCTCGTGATTCGCCCTGGCGCCGCAAGCCAAACGCTCGACGCGACCTTCAAGGTCGAGGCGGCGAAGATCACCGCGATCAACCTCTCGCCGCGCTGAACTTCCGCTCGCTACGGCGAGGGTGAGGTAGCAGGCTCCTCGCTCCCAGCTGGAATGGAAACGTCGGGAATCACGGACGGGATGATCAGTTCCTGCCCCACCGCGATGCTGTTCGGATCCTTCACTGCGGGATTTGCACCAAGGATCGCCGCGACGCTCACCTGATACTGCGTGCTGATCTGGCTCAACGTTTCGCCGCTCTTCACGATATGCACGATCGGCGCGGGAGTCGGCGGCGGCGTGGGCGTAGGGGTTGGCGTTGGGTTCGGGTCGATCGTTGGAGTCGGCGACGCGGTCACCGCGCCGATAAATCCGCCAAAACCCTTGATGATCGTTGGCAGCGAGAAGAAGAGCAGCCCAACGAGGAGGAGCGCCGCGGCGGTTGAGCGCAGCGTCGTGAGTCCGGGAATCTTCAGCGGCGGCTGCGGAAGTTCATCTTCCAGCGGACGTCGCTTGTGCAGCGGCAAGAGGCGCGCGCGCTCCTCTTCAACGGCGCTCATCGGCTTCAGCCCCTCATCGGCCGCGGCCCACAAGCTCCCAGGCGGCGCGGACTCTGGTGGGGTGAGCGCCTCGTTGGCCGGCCCCGACCAAATGATCGGTGTGGCGGGGGCATCGATCGGCTGCGCCGCCTCGCGCGACGCCCAGGCTACGAATGCAGGACACGCGGCGAACCCCGGATCGAGGCAGTAACGCTCCTGCTGCGCCAGGTCGACCGGGTTCGCGGGCTTCGATGCAAAGCAGGCGTGCGCGCGGTCAGGGATCGACGAGCGACGGGCGGGCTCGCCCGCGATCGCGAGGAATGGACAGACGGTCGCGCTCATGCCGCCGATCCTACCCCGCCGCCTACTCCGTTGCGCCAGATCTGCTCCATACGATCGGCGAGGGCATCGCTCCACGACGCGGCGAGGGCCAGCTCTTCGCGTGAGCCGGCGGCGGGCGGCGCAGATCCTGCGGGCACGACCGTGACATCGGCGAGTGCGATCACTTCGATGCGCGGTAGTCCAAATCGGCGATTGCGGAATCGAATCACGACCGGCACGATCGGTACTCCCGTGCGCAGCGAAATCACTGCAGCACCCGGCCGAAACTCGGCGAAGCGATCTTTCGGTCCGCCGGTCCCGCCTTCAGGCATCACCGCGTAGTGCGCACCCGCGGCGAAGACAGCCGTTGCTGCGGCCAGGTGCGTATCGATGCCGCTCGCGCCGCGCCAGACCGGCAGCAGGCCGCCGAGTCTGCGCAACAGCGCGGCGCGCACGCGGCCGCGGCCAACGAGGAACGGGCCGAGCCCGAGCCACCAAATGCGCGGCTGCACGGGTGCTGCAACGCCGATCGCAAACGGCTCGAGATAGCGACGATGTGGCGCGCCGACGAGCACGCGCGACCCAGAGTGCGCAAGTCGGTCGAGCCCGATGCTTTGAACGCGCAGCCCAAAGACCCATCCGACGGTGCGAATGCTGATCCGCAGGAGTCGGTAGCCGGGGCCGGCGGCGGCCCAAGGGTTCCTGCCCAGCCACGCGACCCCCTCGCCAGCCTTTGGCGGGGTCAGTGCATCGGCGCTGTAGGTGGAGTACGCCCGAACCTTGCGCTCAGCCATCGCGGGAACCCTACACCGCGAGCAGGGGCGTCGGCGGAGGGTTACCGTGAGGGCATCCGCCGATCATGGCGGAGGAGCGAGCGAAGGAGAGTCAATGGAGACGCTGGAACTGGCACTCGTCTTTGTTCACCTACTCGGTATGGCCGCGATCGTCGGTGGCTACCTTGCGGGGATCACCGCAGCGACCAAGCGGCTGAACGCCGGCATGGTCCACGGAGCGCTGCTGCAGATCGTCAGCGGGGCGGCGCTTCTCGGCATCGCCGAAATGGGAACCGACCCGGTCAATCACGCGAAGTACGGCGTGAAGCTCCTGGTCGTGATCGTGATCGCGTTCCTCGCATGGCCGCGCCGCCGGGCGACCTCGGTGCCGTCGAGCACGTATCACGCGATCGGGCTCCTCGCCATCGCAAACGTCGCGATCGCAGTCTTTTGGAAGTAGGTAGAGAAGTTGGAGGCAACTACGATGCGTAACCTGTTCAAGCTCCCGAAGTTCTCGCTCCCTGCAGTCGTCGAGGTGCACGCGCACTGCGACGTGCCCTGCGGAATCTATGATCCAGCCGGTGCCGTCATTGCCGCAAAGACCGTCGCGCGCATGGTGGAGCTGATCGGCCAGATCGAGGTGACCGACGCCGCTAGCCGCAACAAGTTCGTGCGCTGCGTCGAGGTGAAAGAGGAGCACGCTGAGAAGGTGAAGCACGAGGTCCAGATCATCTGGTCTGACTATTTCAAGCCTGAGCATCTTGCCAAGGTTCCCGACCTCCACGACCAGGTCTGGAAGTTGCTGAAGCTCGCCTCGAAGAACAAGCAGAACGTCGACGCCGCGGCTGCGGCGGAGCTCGTGGCTGCAACCGAGGCCTTCGCCGCATCGTTCGCTGCGTCAAAGGCGTAACGCGGTAATCAATCGACGAGGCGTAGCGATGCCTCAAGCGCGCCGCATCTGGCGCGCGATCGTCGTTGATCGCTCGATGGAGCCGGCCCTCCGCGCGGAGGACCGGCTCCTCGTTTTGCCCGCCGGCCCAGGAGGGCTCCCTTGGCTGCGCGGCGCGCCGCGCATCGGCAGCGTGGTGATCGTCGAACGTGAGGGCCGCCTCGACGTAAAGCGCGTTGGAGGGCTGCCTGGCGGCGAGCTGTGGCTGCTCGGCGATAACGCGGCGGCCTCAAGCGACTCCCGTACCTCTGGCCCCGTGCCGTTGAGCGCCCTACGCGGCCTCGTGGTGTGGCGGAGCGGACCACCCGGTCGACGCGGCCGAATCCCCAACCTTCACGCGCCTACCGAGACGTCCGCTCAGCGACGCCGAACGGATTAGAGGCCGGCGACAACCTCGGCGAGCAGGTCGAGCGGCTCGTCCTCGTTTGGCAGGAAGTGCTGTAGCAGCAAGCGCTGCGCCCCTGCATCGCGGAAGGCGCGGATGCGCTCCGCCGCCTCACTCCGCGTTCCAGTAACCCACCGCGCCCGCCGCGGCGCCATGTACGCCTCGGCGTCGCCGGCGGCACCGACCCGCTCCATGAATCGTTCGACTGAGGCGGCGAGGTTCGAGGTATCCCGGCCGATGAGCATCCCCGTCATTGCCGATCGCGCCAGCGTCGCTGGGTCGCGACCTACAGCACGACACGCCGCGTCGAGCGCTGCGAACTTCTCGCGTGCGACTTCAGGAGTTGCCGAGGTGATGTTGAACTCATCGGCGAATGCCGCAGCGATGCGCATGCCACGCGGCGAACCCTCGCCGCCAGTGATCACGAACGGCGTGGGCTCAGGGCGCGGCCGAAAGCGCGCATCGCTCACCTGATAGTGGCGACCATCAAACGACCAGCCGTCACCACCAGCCCAAAGGCCGCGCACCACGGTGAGCTGCTCCTCGAGCATCTCTGCGCGCACCGGCATGTCGGGAAAGTCGAAGCCGTGTCGACGGTGCTCCGACTCCTGCCAGCCTGCGCCAAGGCCAACGTGAATTTGTCGCCCCGCCATCTCCTGCACGGTCGCCGCAATCTTTGCGAGGTTCCCGGGGTGACGAAAGGTGACGGGGCTCACGAGCGTGCCGATCGCAATGCGCCGCGTCTCGCGAGCGATCCCCGCGAGCACGCTCCATGCGTCGGTGGTGGGCTGATCATCGGGGCCCGGGAACGATTCATAGTGATCGGTGCGATAAAAGGCGGCGAAGCCCAACGACTCGACACGTTGCGCGAGGGCACGTTGTCGCTCGTAGCTCAGGCCCATCTGCCCTTCGATCACGATGCCGATCTGCATAGGTGCAGGCTAGCGGAGCGAGATCGCCGCCGACCATGAGCCCATCTCACGAGACGCACCGCGGCACACTAGGTATAATCGTTGCGTTGCGAACCATTGCGGGCCCCCGCGAGGACGCTGAACGTAGGAGGACCCCATGGCCACCAGCTCACGACGTACATCCGCGCGTGCTAAAGGTGCGAAGCTGCCCGCCGCCCAGCGCGCTGCATCCGCACGAGGCGGCGCGAGCGCCATCTCCGCCAACCTCTCCCCGCGTGCAAAGCAGGGGATCGTGGTCGCGATCATGCTCGCCCTCTTCCTAGGAGCACTCGACCAGACGATCGTTGGCACCGCGCTCCCGCGAATCATCACCGAACTGAATGGCGCCAATCTCTACACCTGGGTCGTAACGATCTACCTGCTCGCAAGCACCGTGACGGTGCCGATCTACGGAAAGCTCTCCGACATGTACGGACGCAAGCCGCTCCTGCTCGCTGGCGTTGGGCTCTTCCTCGCCGGTTCGGCGCTCGCCGGGCTCTCGCAGAACATCGAGCAGCTCATCGTCTTCCGCGGCATCCAGGGGCTCGGCGCCGGTGCACTCTTCCCGATCGCCCTCGCCACCATCGGCGACCTCTTTAGCCCACAGGAACGTGGTCGCTACCAGGGGCTCTTCGGCGCCGTCTTCGGCCTCTCGAGCCTGGTCGGGCCCGCGCTCGGCGGGTACCTCACCGACACCTTCAGCTGGCACTGGATCTTCTACGTGAACCTGCCGATCGGCCTGCTGAGCATCGCCATCATCTTGCGCGAGCTCCCCACCATCAAGGGGCGCCCGAACCAGAAGATCGACTACCTCGGCGTCGTCACGTTCGCCGCCGGGATCATTCCGATCCTCATCGGCCTCACCAACGTACAGACGAATGCCTTCGCCACCCCGGAGGTCGCTGGCCTCATCGCCGCTGGGCTCGCCATGATCGGCCTCTTCCTCTTCGTCGAGGCGAAGGCTGCGGAGCCGATCGTGCCACTCGAGCTCTTCCGCAACCGCACCTTCGCGGCGTCGGCGGCGGCGACGTTCTTCGCCTCCTTCGGCTTCTTCGCATCGGTGATCTTCCTGCCGCGATACTTCCAGGCGGTACTGGGTGAGACCGCGACGAATTCGGGGTACGCAACGTTGCCGCTGCTCCTCGGCGTGATCATCAGCTCCGTTTCGGCGGGGCAGATCGTTGCGCGACGCGGTCGCTACAAGTCGCTGATCCTCGGCGCGATCCTGCTCGTTTCGGTCGGATCGTTGCTGCTCACGAACCTGAAGGCCGACACCGATCCGTGGGTGCTGCGCGGCTGGATGTTCCTCGCCGGGCTCGGCGTCGGGCCGACCCTCTCCGTCTTCACGATCGTGGTGCAGAACGCCGTGCCGTTCAAGTTCCTTGGGACCGCGACGTCGAACCTCACCTTCTTCCGCCAGGTCGGCGGATCCGTTGGGCTTGCGATCGTCGGCTCCTACTTCGGTGGACAGCTCGCGACCACGATTCCGGCGCGCTTGACCGCAGCACTCCCACCCGCGCTCGCCGGCCAGTTTTCCGGGGGCTCGGGCGACCTTTCGAAGCTGACCAACGTCGGCGACCTCGGGCCATCGATCTTGGCGAACGTCCCCGAGGCGGCACGTCCGATGGTCGAACCGCTCATCCCGACGATCGTCGCTGCGATCAAGGCCGGGATCGCCGACGCGATCGGCTCGATCTTCTGGCTCGCGGTCGTCGCGAGCCTCGTCGCCTTCGTGGTGGCGGCACTCATCGAGGAGATCCCACTCCGCTCGCGGGCGGGGGCAGGAGCACCAACCGAGCTGTGATTCGACGGCGCGCGCTCGTCGTCGCCCTCCTTCTCGCACTCGGTGCGGGAGGGATCGACGCGAGCGCGCCGCAGCCGGTCGCCGCGGCCGCATTCCGCTGTACCGACTGGAATTCGCTCACCCAGCCCCCCGACAAGCTCTGGGTGCACGTTGCAATCAAGAAGGGTCGAAGGTGGAAGATCGACAAGCGGCAGCAGGTCGACTTCAAGACATACGTCGAGCGCGTGATTATCAACGAGTGGGGCCCCAACGAGACGAACCGCGCACAGCTCCTGGCCGCCGCGATCATCGTGAAGCAGTACGCCTGGTGGTACGTGATGCACCCCGACAAGGACCGCACCGACATCGACGAGAACTGCTTCGACGTTGGCTCGACCCCAGTCACCTATCAGCTGTATCGACCAGAGGCCACCGAAAAGCAAGAGGCGGCGGATATCGCACGAGTTGCCCGTGGCCAAGCAGCACGACTCCCGCTGATCCGCGCCGCGATCGAGGCAACGTGGAACATGACGCTCTGGAAGACGAGCGGCGTGAACAAGGGATTCGCCCACACCGGATACCGCGCCGGTCGCTACAAGAAGGGATGTGACCACTACTACTCCGCCTTCCACCTCTATCAGCAGAACGCGCGGCGCTGCGCGCAAGATGGCGAGAGCTACGAGGCGATCCTTCGGCGCTTCTACGGACCGAATATTGCCATTTATAGCGAGCCGCCATTCACCGACGTGAACGGAAATCTGCAGGGGCCGCCGGAGTGGAGCTTTGACTCCACGAACCCGCCGTACGACTGGAGCGGAGCCGGTGGCAGCACGACCGAACTCCCGGGAGATTTCGACGGCGACCTGCGCCCCGAGATCGGACTCCTCAGCGTCAGCGCCTCGAGTGGTCGTGCCACGCTCGGCGCCTTTGAGGCGCGCAGCAACGGCACCTTCTGGCGCGACGGGATTTGGAGTGCCGACCTGACGGCCGCAAAGATCGATGCTGCGAGTGCCCAATTCCAGCTTGCCGACGTGAATGGTGATGGCGCCGACGACATGGTGATCACCGCCCCCACCCCTGCCGCTGACACGCCCCCCGCGGCTGGCACGCCCGCCGTTCCGGCGACGACGAGCGTCTGGATCGCCCTCTCTGAGAAGCGCCCGTGGATTAACGGGGTGGTGCAAGATCCCGTCATCGGCACCCCGATCCTCGTCGGAACGGTCGCATCGGCGAATCTCCTTTCGATCTGGGATCGCGACGCCGATGGGCGCGCGGAGCTCGTGCTCCCCCGCGTCGAGAGCGATGGGCGCCTCAGCATTGACCTTTTAGTCGTTCCAAAGGCGGGCGGCGCTCCGCTCGTTACCCGATGGTGGACTTCACCAGCGGAGCGTGGCGCGGTCGATATCGATTCGCTCCAGGTGAGCAGTACCCCGCTCGGGATCGTGCGAGGGGTCGATAAGAAGCGCACCCCGCGCTCAGAACTCATCGTCGCAGCTCGCTACGCAGCGGGGAGCGCCACCTTCGCAATCGGCGGCTGGCTCCGCGACACCGCGACGCTCCGCTAGCGCGGGCTCGCTACCATGCACCTATGAGCGGCGAGACGACGAGCGGCGGCGCGACTGGTTGGTTCTCCGCACGCCTTGCCGCGCGGCCTGGGAGCCTCGCCGCAGCGGCCACGACGCTCGCCGCGGCCGGCATCGCGATCGAGGGGATCGTCGGCAGCCCTGAGGGGGGTGATGGCGAGGTGCAGATCGGCGTTGCGGCGGCGCAACTCGATGCCGCAATCAAGGCGCTGAACGCCGCTGGTGTGAGCACGCAGCATGATGCGGCGACGCCGCACCTCGAGCCCGACGGCGCTGCAGGCGAAGGGCTCGAACTCGGGATCATCGGCGCGATCATTCGCGGCCCACGCAGCTGAGCTTGCGCCCGTGAGCGCGCAACGACTCACGGTTGCCACCTGGAACGTGAACGGTCTCCGCGCGCGCGCTGAGCGGGTCGGCGCCTGGCTCGACGGCTTCGCCCCCGACGTGGTGCTCCTTCAGGAGACGAAGTGCAATCCTGACCAGGTCCCCGCTGAACTCTTCGCGCCGCGAGGCTACGCCTGGTGCGCGCAAGGTGCGGGCGGACGCAACGGCGTGTTGATCGCCTCACGAGTTGGACTTGAGCCCTCCGACGATCGCCTTGCGAGCGCAGCAGCACCTGCGGGCGAGGTGGACCTGCTCGCGGAGCCGCGCTTCATCAGCGCAACCTGCTCCGGCCTGCGCGTCGCCTCAATCTACGCACCTCATGGTCGCGAGGTCGACTCGCCGTACTGGCATGAGAAGCTGCGCTGGTACGCGGCACTCCGCGACTGGTCTGCTACACGCCTCACCGCCGCAGATCCGTTGATCATCGGCGGCGACTTCAACGTTGCGCCGACCGACGACGATGTGTGGGACCCCGCCGCACTCGCGGGCGGCACTCACGTGAGCGAGGAAGAACGTGCCGCATTCGCAGCGCTCACCGCGATCGGACTCGTTGACGCGGCGGTCGCACTCGCCACGGCCGACGAGATGGCGCCGTACACCTGGTGGGACTATCGCAACGGCGCCTTTCATCGCGGCTGGGGGATGCGCATCGACCAGATCCTCGTCGACCCACGCGCAGGAATGCTCGTCGCCAGCAGCGTCGACCGCGAGGGGCGTAAGGGTGCGTCGCCCTCAGATCACGCCGCACTGCAGGCAACGATCGAGCGCAGCGCCGCAACAGCATGAGCGCGCAAAGGATCACAGAGCGACTTGCGGCAAGTGACGTGGGGATCGCCCGCGCCGCAGAGATCCTGCGCGGCGGCGGGCTCGTCGCCATGCCAACGGAGACGGTCTACGGCCTTGGCGCCAACGCGCTCAATCCGATCGCCGTTGCGAAGATTTTTGCCGTAAAGGAGCGCCCGACCTTCGATCCACTGATCGTGCACGTCGCCGACCGCGCAGCGCTCAACGATCTGCTCACCGCAGAGTCGCTGGCTGATCCTCGCATCGCCGCACTCGCTGGCGCCCTCTGGCCTGGGCCGCTCACGATCGTCGCAGCGGCGAGTACCGCGATCCCGTCGCTCGTGCGTTCGGGGCTCCCAACCGTGGGCGTGCGCATTCCTGATCACCCGGTTGCCCTCGCACTTATTCGCGCCGCAGGCGTGCCGATCGCGGCACCGAGCGCGAATCGTTTCGGCCGCCTCTCCCCCACGCGCGCTGAACACGTGCTCGCCGACCTCGACGGCCGCATCGACGCGGTGATCGACGCGGGGGCGACGCGCGTCGGCGTTGAGTCGACCGTCGTCGCACTCGATCCGGGCCAACCCGCCACGCTGCTCCGCCCAGGCGGCGTGAGCCTCGAGCAGCTTCAGTCGCTCCTCGCCCCGCTCGGCGGCATCCAGGTTGGCGGTGCGGTGCAGGCAGGGTCAACGCCACTCCCCGCTCCGGGAATGACCGCGGCGCACTACGCGCCGCGCGCGCCGATCCGACTCTCGAACCATTCGACCGAGTCGGCGGCGCCGAGCGGCGATCCCTTCGCTGGGCTCGGGCACTGCGCGCTGCTCGGGCTCGACCGTGACGATCTCGATCGCCTTGAAGCGGAGGCGAAGCGTGCACACGTTCCCGTCGTGGCCGCCCTCCCGCTCTCCGAGGTGCGCGACCCGGTCGCAGCGGCCGCGTCACTCTTCGATCTGCTCCATCGCCTCGACGCGGCGCTCGTGAGCGTCACGAACGGGGGAATCGTCGCGACCCTCTATCCTGCTTCAGGACTCGGACTGGCGATCGCCGATCGACTCCGCCGGGCCGCAGCGGCATCAACGAACGGAGCAGCAGAGTGACGAAGACATCTGAGGCGACTCGCAGCAACTGGCTCTCCGAGGCGATTACCGCCGAAGCGATTCGACGGCTGCCGCAGTCGCTCTTTGGTCAGGCGATCTTCGCAGCGGGGCTTGGCCTGATGGTCGTCGCCGGCGCTGGGCTCCCATCCTGGGAGATCTTGCATCAGGGGCTCGGCAAGGTCTTCGGCATCACCATCGGCCAGGCGGCGCAGCTGAGCGGCCTCGTCGTGATCCTGCTTTGGATTCCGATTCGCCAGCGCCCAGGGCTCGGCACGCTGAGCAACATCGTTGCGATCGGTTGGGTGATGGACATCGTCATTCGCAGCCTCGGACTTCTCGGCCTCCCTGCTGACCTGTGGACATCGAATCAGCAGCCACTGGCGATCCTCTTCACCCTCGTTGGCACGGCGCTCGTTGGGCTTGGATCCGGGATCTACATTGGCAGCGGCAACGGGCCAGGGCCACGCGACGGACTGATGACTGGACTCCACCGCCGCACCGGGCGCCAGATCTGGCAGGTGCGTACGGCGATCGAGGTGGTAGTTGGGATCCTCGGATTCGTGCTCGGTGGAACGTTCGGATTCGGCACCATCTGGTTTGCCTTCACCATCGGTCCGCAGGTGCAGTTCTGGCTGGCCAGACTCGATCGTGGCGGCCGCGCCGAAGCGCAGGCGGCGCTCGCTGATCGTCGTTAGCGCGAGCTCGCGCGGCCTGAACTAGTGCGGGAGGAGCGCGTCGATCGCGATCGCCGCGAAGATCACCGTTAGGTAGGTGATCGAGAAGCGATAGAGGCG
>JBPCTG010000137.1:0-4499 GCA_051006395.1 Candidatus Limnocylindrus sp. | reverse complement strand
GATGCCGATCGCCGTGTCGACGCCGCTCACGCGCCCGGCGGCGAGGTCGAGGAGCCAGAGGAGCGGGCGCAGGTTCTCTCCGTAGCCCGGCCACAGATAGCCACCAGAGGCGTCGCGGCGGAACCAGTTCACGTGGGCAAAGATCGGCGCGCGCTTGGCCGCGCCGATGATCTTCAACCAGTGTGCGGCGTAATCCCCCTCGGCGTACGACATGAAAGGGCGCATCGACATCGGGTCGTAACGGAGCAGTCCCTCTTTTCCTTCGGCGGCGGCGGTCGCCTCGGCGCCAAGGGTCAGGCCGTCGTACACGCCGTCGGCAAGGGAGGGCAGCGCGCGAATGAGCGGCTCGCGGTCACGAACGCGACCGCCGAAAATAATTGCGTCGATCGGCACGCCGCGCGGATCGTTCGCCTCCGCACTGATGTTCGGCACATTCGCGAGCAGCGTGGTGAAGCGACTGTTCGGGTGCGCCCACTCATCGCCGTTCGCGGCGGAGCGCTGCCGCTCGACGGGGCGATCGAAGAGCAGCTCGCCGCGCCAGTCGCGCCACCCGGCAAGGTCGCTCGGCGGCTCGGGGGTGAGCCCCTCCCACCACACATCGTTCGTGATCTCGTTGTAGGCGACGTTCGTGAAGAGGGCGCCGCTCCCTGGTCCGATCGATTCGATCGCGTTTGGATTGGTGCCGGGGTTGGAGTTGCGCGCCACGCCGAAGACGCCGTACTCGGCGTTGAATGCACGCAACGTTCCTTCGTCGTCAACGTAGAGCCAAGCGATGTCATCGCCGAAGAACTTCACCTCGTAGCGATCGCCGAACGCCGCAGGTGGTCGCATCATCGCGAGGTTCGTCTTCCCCGAGGCGCTCGGGAATCCGCCGCAGATATAGCGCGTCGTCCCCTCGACGGTATCGCGAATGCTGATGAGCATGAACTGCTCGGCGAGGAACTTGCCGCTCGCGTGGCCGTCGTACGACGCCTGGCGCAGGCCGTGGGCGATCTTGCCGAGGAGCGCGTTGCCGCCGTACGAGGAGCCGAAGTGCAGCAGGAGCCGTTCGTCGGCGATCGTCACGAAGTGACGCTTGTCGTCATGGGTCCCCTGCCCGAGGTTCGGCAGGTCACCGACCACGTGCACGCCGCGCACGAAGCTCGACGGATCGGCGAGGTTGTTCACGAGCGCCACGCCGACGCGCGCCATGCGAATCATGTGCAGCACCACCACGCGGTTGTCGGTGAGCTCCACGCCGGCGGCGAAGGCCTCGAGCGGTGATCCGGGTGGCGCCATGAGATACGGAATGACGTAGGTGGTCTTGTTCGCCGAGGCGCCGCGCATCAACTCCACGACAACAGGCTTCACCTCGGACGTGAGGCGCCAGTTGTTGTACGCGCCCTTGTCGTTTGGATTACTCGTTGCAACGAAGGTGCGCTCCTCGGTGCGCGCGGTGTCCTTTACATAGGATCGCGCGTAGTAGCGACCGCCGCTCACTGGACTGATCTCGCCGGCTGCGAGCGCTTCGGTGATGAGGCGATCTTCATCGCGCGCGTCGATCACCTCGACGCGCGCGGGGGTCGTGAGGCTCGTCCACTCGCGCACGAAGTCGCGCACGTGCGGATTGGTGAGTCCGGCCGCCTCGCATGCGGCATCGGCGAGCGCGTTGGCGGGGAGACGTGAAGACATCTCGCGGATCTTAGCGCCCGACCCCCGTCGTGTCGCCACCAAGGCGCTGGGCGATCCAGACCGGGACCACCGAGAAGGCGACGAGCACGAGTGCCACCACGTTCACCACGGGGAGCTCGTTTGGTCGCTGCATCGCGGTGTAGATCCACACAGGGATCGTCTGCGTTCCTGCGCCGGCGGTGAAGAGGGTGACGATCACCTCGTCGAAGGCGAGGGCGAAGGCGAGGAGCCCGCCGGAGAGGAGCGCGGTGCGCACGCCAGGAAGCGTGATGTATCGAAAGGTGGCGAAACTGTCTGCGCCGAGATCGGCGGCCGCCTCTTCCGGGGCGATCGGCAGGCGACGCAGTCGCGCAACCACGTTGTTATAGGCGACCACCACGCAGAAGGTTGCCTGTCCAATGATGATCGTGAGCAGGCCAAAGTCGAAGCCGAAGAGCTTGAACGAGGTCTGGAGCGCAATGCCGGTGATTACGCCTGGGAGCGCGATCGGCAGCACGAGCAGGAACGAGACGCTCGTCTTGCCGAAGAACTCGTTGCGCTGCACCGCGATCGCAGCGAGCGTACCGAGCACCAGGGCGATCGCCGTGGAGGCGCTTGCGGCGGCGAGCGAGTTCAGCAGCGCGGTGCGGATCGCCGGGTTTGCGGCCGCCTCGCCGAACCAGTTCAGAGTGAAGCCAGTCGGGGGCCAAGAGGCGATGCGGCTCTCGTTGAAGGCGTACACGCCGAGCACGACCAGCGGTAGGTAGAGGAAGCCGAGCACCACCGCGGTTGCGGCGCGAAGCAGTGCCCGAACCAAACGCGACTCAATCATAGGAGCGACACCATCAGAGCGACTCGAAGGCGCCCATTCGCCGCGCGATCGCGAGGTAGCCGATCATCACGGCGACCGGCAACAGCGAGTAGGCGGCGGCGAGCGGGAAGTTGCCGAGCGCCGAGTTGTCGTAGATCACGTTCCCAATGAACTTCGCGTCGGAGACGAGGTCGGGAACGATGTAGTCGCCGATCGAGAGCGAGAAGGTGAAGATGGACCCGGCGACGATCGACGGAAAGAGGAGCGGCAGCACCACGCGACGGAAGGTCGATCCGGCGCCCGCCCCAAGGTCCGACGCCGCTTCAAGTAGTGCGTTGGGGATCCGCTCAAGGCCCGCGTAGATCGGCAGGATCATGTACGGGAGCCAGAGATAGCTCAGCACGATCCACGTGTTCTGCAGCTCGTCGAGACCAGGGCCCGCAATGCCGAACGGACCAAGCGCCCACGAGAGGAGTCCGTTCCCCTGCAAGATCGTGCGCCAGGCGTACGCCTTCACGAGATACGCGGCCCAGAGCGGCATGAGCACCGCGATTACGATCGCGCGGCGGCGTCGCGGTGAGGCGACGCGCGCCATGTAGTAGGCGATCGGCAGGGCGAGCAGCGCGTCGGTGAGCGTCACCGCTACGGCGATGCCGATAGTGCGTACGGCAATCGTTCGGTACACGTCGTTGCCAAAGATCTCCGCAAACGCCGCGAGGCTCCAGTCGAAAGGTGCGACCTTTCCGGTAAATGAGTCCTTCGACCAGAAAGCGTGCAACAACAGCACGAAGAGCGATCCGAGATAGACCACGGCGATCCAGCCGAGCGGGCTCGCGAGCAGCGCGCGCAGCCGCGCACGTGGATGGCGGTAGAGCCAAATGGAGGCACGACGCAACGCTCCCACGTTCGCTGGATATGGCGAAGCTCCCCGGGGATCGCCTCCCCAGGGAGCTTCGGCCGTCACGTGCTCGTTTCTACTTGGAGCGCGATGCGTGGCTTAGTTGCCGCGCAGCGTGGTCCATGCCGCGACCCAGTCGTCCTGCGTCTTGCAGGTCGTGGCCGCATCGGCGTCACCGCAATCTTCTCGCGGCGTCTCCCAGTACCAAACGTTCTCGAAGTACGCCTCATCCGTGGCATGGAAGGTCGCGCAGTGTCCTGCCGAGACCGTCTCTGCGTAGTCACATGCCGCCTGGCTGGTCGGCGCCTCGCCGAACCAGATCGTCGCAAGCGCATCGGCCTCGGCCGACATCATGTGATTCATCCACAGGTACATGCAGTTCGGATGCGCGGCCTTCGTCGCCATCATCCAGGTGTCAGACCAGCCGGTCGACCCTTCGGCCGGAAGCGTGGTGTCAACCTTGACGCTCTCGCCAGCGAGCATGTTCGCCTGGTACTGCCAGGTGGTGCCAACGACCAGGTCGCCCGAGGCGAAGCCCTGGATCTGGTCGTTCGCGGTGCCCCAGTACACGGCGCCATTGTCGCGCTGCGTCTGGAGCAGCGTGATTGCGGCGGCGAACTGCTCGTCGTTCAACTGATACGGATTCTTGATTCCCAGCTCAGGCTTCGTCGCCATGAGGTGCAGCGCCGCGTCGGCGATGTAAATCGACGAGTCGTAGACGCTGATCTTCCCCTTGTATGCGGCGCCCCCCTCCCAAACTGGATCCCAGCTTGTCGGCGCGCTCTTCACCACGTCGGTGTTCCACATCAACACGTTCGCACCACGGCCATGCGGCACGCCGTAGGGCACGCCATCCAGCGAGTTGTGTGGCTTGTTCTTGAGACCAGCGAACACGTTGGTGTAGTTCGTGAGCAGGTCGACGTTGATCGGTGCAACGTCGCCGCCGACCATGAGTCGAACGGATGCGTCGCCGGAGAACGAGCCGCCGTCATACTGACCCGACTGAAGCAGCTGCACGCCGTTCGGCGAGTCGGTCATCGACGTCGTCTTCACGATGCAGCCCGTCTCCTTCTCGAATGGGGTGACCCAGTCATACACGGGATCGTTGGCGCCGCGCTCCGCGTAGCCTTCCCAGATGAT
>JBPCTG010000136.1:0-22617 GCA_051006395.1 Candidatus Limnocylindrus sp. | reverse complement strand
GCGGGGGTGAAGACGCTCTTCGAGCTTGAGGAGCGGCTCGGCACGCGGATCCTCGAACGTTTGTACGAAGAGAGTCGCAACGACGAGACGGAGAAGAGGCCGGCGGGACGCCGGGTAGCGGAAGGAGCACGCTGATGATGGAACGCGACGATGAACTCGAGATGGCGCTCGATGATGAGGTGCAGCTTGAGGTCGACGAGGCGGTAGCCGCCTCTGAAGACGACGGTTCGATCGTGCCGAGCGGCGTTGCATTCCTTCCGCTTGTTCCGCTCCGTGAGATCGTTATCTTCCCCGAGATGGTCGCTCCGCTCAAGGTCGGTCGCGACAAGAGCGTCAGCGCCGTGCGCCTCGCCGAAGACGAAGGGTGGATCGCACTCGTGACTCAGCGCAACCCAGAACAAGAAGAGGTCACCGAGCTTGGGCAGCTCCACGCGATGGGAACCCTCGCGAAGATTGCCCAGGTCGTCAACCTTCAAGACGGAACGCTTCGCGCCGTGGTTCAGGGGCAGAAGCGCATTCGCATCCTCGACCTCGATGCAGGCAGCACCGTGCTGATGGTCAAGGTCGAGGTGATCGAGGCTCCATCTGCCGAAGGCGTCGAGGTAGAGGCGCTGATGAAGACGGTGCAGTCGCAGGTCGAAACGTACGTGACCTCGGGGGCGCCGGTACCACCAGAGGCTGCGGTCGCCGCGAAAAACATCTCCGACCCTGGCCTGCTTGCCGACATGACGGCGTACACGCCAGACATGAGCACCGAACAGCGCCAGGAGCTGCTCGAGACGATCGACGTCGTAGAGCGCCTGAAGTACGTCTCGAGCTTTCTCGCGCGCCAGATCGAGATCCTCGCCATCAAGGGGCGCATCCAGTCCGAGGTGAAGTCGGAAATGGATAAGTCGCAGCGCGAGTACTTCTTGCGCGAACAACTGAAGGCGATCCAGCGCGAGCTCGGCGAAGACGACCCACAGCAGGCCGAGGCGGCCGAGCTGCGCGACAAGGTCGAGTCGTCGGGGATGCCCGACGAGGTGAAGTCGCGCGCCCTCAAGGAGCTCGATCGCATGGCGCGCATCCCGTCGGCCTCGCCAGAAGTCGGCGTGATCCGCACCTACGTCGACTGGCTCATCTCCATGCCGTGGAACGTTGCGACGGAAGATCGCCTCGACATCGGCGAGGCGGTCAAGGTGCTCGCCGACGATCACTACGGCCTCGAGAAGGTGAAGGAACGGATCGTCGAGTACCTCGCGGTGCGCAAGCTTGCGCCGCAGGTGAAGAGTCCGATCCTCTGCTTCGCTGGCCCTCCGGGAGTTGGCAAGACGTCGCTTGGCAAGTCGATCGCAAAGGCGATGGGGCGCAAGTTTGTGCGCATGAGTCTCGGCGGACTCCACGATGAGGCGGAGATCCGCGGGCACCGACGCACCTACATCGGCGCACTCCCTGGGCGCATCGCTCAAGGGATCAAGACGGCGGGAACAAAGAACCCGGTTTTCATGCTCGACGAGATCGACAAGCTCGGTGCGGACTTCCGCGGCGATCCGTCGTCGGCGCTCCTCGAGGTGCTCGACCCAGAGCAGAACGCAACGTTCCAAGACAACTATCTCGAGGTGGAGTTCGACCTGTCGCAGGTGCTCTTCGTCGCTACGGCGAACCAACTCGACACGATCCCTGCGGCGCTCCGAGATCGCATGGAGATCATCCAGATCCCCGGCTACACCGAGGCGGAGAAGGTGCAGATCGCAAAGCGCTATCTCGTGCCGAAGCAGCGCGAGAACCACGGCTTGAAGGAGGCGCAAGCGGTCTTCCCCGACGAATCCATCGTGCACCTCATTCGTTACTACACACGCGAGGCGGGAGTGCGCAGCGCGGAGCGTGAGATCGCAACGCTCATGCGCAAGATCGCTCGCTCAGTCGCAGAGAAGAAGTCGCGAAAGGGAACGATCGACGCGAAGAAGATGGCGACCTGGCTCGGGCCGGAGCGGCACGAGTACGGAGAGCTCGAGAGCGCCGACCAGGTCGGCTCGGCGACGGGACTGGTGGTGACGCCGGTCGGCGGCGACGTGGTGACGGTCGAGGTCGGCGTGATGGAGGGTCGCGAGGAGTTGATCCTCACCGGCCAACTCGGCGACGTGATGAAGGAGTCGGCGCGCGCTGCGCTCACCTGGATCAAGTCGCACGGCGCGGAACTCGGCATTCCCGCCGAGCGTTTCGAGAAGTCGGGGCTGCACATTCACGTGCCGGCGGGTGCTATCCCGAAGGACGGACCTTCGGCCGGCGTGACGATGGCGACGGCGATCGTTTCGGCGCTCACGGGGATCCCGGTGCGACGTGACGTTGCGATGACCGGCGAGATCACCCTGCGTGGCAGGGTCCTGCCGATCGGTGGGCTGAAGAGCAAGGCGCTCGCCGCCCACGCCTCGGGGGCGAAGATCGTGTTGATCCCGAAGAAGAACGAGAAGGACCTCCAGGAGATCCCTGAGGAGATCCGCAAGGCGTTGAAGATCGTGCCGGTCGAGACGATTGGGCAGGTCCTCGAGCTGGCGCTGCGCCGCCGACCGAAGCCGCTCCCTGCAGCCCCGACGCCGCCGCGTTCGCCGCGCGTCGCGGGCCGCGGCGGGTTGCGCGCGCCGAGCACGACGGGCGTGACGGTTCGCCCGAGCTGATCCTCGAGCGATCGCTGCGCCACGGGGTGTTGACCTGAGCCACGCAGAGGCTGTCGCGCGGCTCGCCGCGCGCATCGCGTCGGCGCTTGCGCGCGACGCCAACGGCGCGCTCCCACCGCTACCGTTGCCGCTCCCTGACGAGCTGACGCCGCGCGTGCTCCCTGGCCTCTCTCCCGTCGATCTGAATCCGCCGTACGAAGGATCGCCGCGGCGTGCGGTGGTCGTCGCGCTCTTGGTTCCACCGGTCGCCGCCGGATCTTGTGGTGTGAACGGTGGATCCGCGGAGAGTGATCCGCACGCCTTTGACTGTCAGGTGCTGCTCATTAGGCGGTCGATCAACGGTCGTCACGGCGGGCAGATTGCTATGCCTGGCGGCGAAATTGAACCTGGTGAAACACCAGAGGCTGCAGGGATTCGTGAGCTGCACGAGGAGCTCGGCTTCGATGCTGCAGATCCTGCGCATCGGATTACCTTCGTTGGATCACTCGATCCGGCGTACGTTCCAGCGAGCGATTTCTTGGTGCAGGTGCTCGTCGCGGTCGCCCCCGAGACTCCGGCGATCCACCCTGAGCCGAAGGAGGTGGACGAGGTGCTCGGCGCCGAGCTCGGCCTCTTCGATCCGCGGATCACCCCGGCGCTCGTTGAATCGGTCGAAAACGGCGTTGCGTTGCGCTACGGAGCAATCCCGGTACCGGGCGAGCGACGCGTGTGGGGGCTTACTGCTCGACTCCTCTGTGAGCTCGCCGCGCGCACGGCGAACGTTTAACGCGCGAGGCGAGTACTACGAACTGCGGCGGCGCGGCCCTGGCACGGCAGGGATTGGCGCGGTGAAGCCTGCGGGGAGTCGCCCCTCTTCAGCGAGTCGGCGGATCACGAAGCCGTAGTACTCCTCGACCGAAGCGCCGACGCGTTCCCAGCTGAACAGCTCGGCGCGCTCTTCACCTGCGCGCGAGAGCCGAGCGCGAAGTTCAGGGTCGTCGATGAGCCTGCGGATCGCCGCGGCGAGCGCGTCGGGATCGCGCGGCGGAACGAGCAGCCCATCGCGCTCGCGACGCACC
This sequence comes from Candidatus Limnocylindrus sp., assembly GCA_051006395.1. GTDB lineage: Bacteria > Chloroflexota > Limnocylindria > Limnocylindrales > Limnocylindraceae > Limnocylindrus. The sequence goes on along the minus strand of JBPCTG010000136.1, from coordinate 18,905 downwards.
ACGCCGCGATAACCGTGGATGTCGGAACAGATGATCGGCGCCCCCGCTGACATTGCTTCAAGCAGCACGATGCCGAATGACTCTCGACCCGTCGCCGGCGAGACGAACATGTCTGTCGTTTTGAAAAGCTGCACCTTCTGATCCTCGGTGACTCGGCCCAGGAACTCAACGTCGTTCAGCTGTCGCGTGAGCACATAACGCCGCGCCTCGCGATCACCTGGCCCCGTGCCGACGATGAGCAGGCGCACGCGTTGGCCATCACGCTGGATCTTGCGCACAGCGCGTAGCAGGTGGATCAGTCCCTTACGTGACTCCATTCGACCAACGAAAAGGATGTTCGGCACGCCGTCGCGGTAGCGCGCGATCGGTACGCCCTTTGCATAGCGAGACGGCTCAACCCCGTTCGGCAGGATCTTGTACTCGCCAGGGAAATAGCGGCTGATGAAGTGGCGTGCAGCCGGGCTCACCGCGATGCGCCCATGAAGCTTCGCGGCGTAGTGCCCGAGGGCGCGCTTGCCGAACTCGTAGCTCGCGGAGAGTCCGCCGAATGCATGGAAGGTTGCGACGTTCACCGACGTCGAGACGGTGAGCGTCACGAGGCTCAAGAATGGAACGAACGGTTCGTGGAAGTGCAGCACGTCGAAGTGCTCGCGCTCGAGCACCTCGCGCATCTGGCGTAGATAGGTGGGGCTGAGCGTGACCGTTCCCATCGATCCGTTGAATGGCACGCTAAAGCCCTTGCCGATGCGCAGGATGTCGCCCTCGGAAGCTTTTTGCAGGCCGTGGCTGCTCGTGATGATTCGAACGTCGTGACCACGAGCGCGCAAGACGCGGTAAAGGCTGGCAACGTGATCATTCACCCCTCCCGGGTTTGGAAACGCATACGGCGTGACGAGGCCGATCTTCATCCGACCCCTTCGCCCTCATCGCCGAAGGCGTCCTCTTCAAGGCGTGCCGGGCGATTGCGGCTCCCTGGATAGCCGAGGTCGCGCCCGCGTCGCGGCGCACCCAGCCGCCAGATCGGACGCGTCTGCCCTGCAAGGTCTTGGCCGAGCCCAATGATGTTCCGCGCCATCTGGCGCGCGAAGATCCCGGGGCTCTCGACGAGGGTGTGGTCGCTCCCGCCGCCAACACGCGTGCTCCCTGCGAGGATCGCGGCGCGCAGCTCTTCGGCGGTCGTGCCAGGGAACGAGGTCCAGGCACGCCCAACCGCCGATGGGACGTGCGCATCGGAGTTCCCTACGGCCGGAATGGCGAGCTCGGCAGCGAGGCGACCGACCCTAGCCCGCACGTACTTTCCGAAGATCGTCGGGTTGAACGCTTCTATGGCGTCGGGCCTGCAGGCGGGATCGCGATCGGCCGCCACCGCGCGCAGCGTCCCCTCCTGCGTGCACAAGAAGTGCGGGAAGAGCGGGTGCGCAGGAATGGCGATGCCGCCCTGCTCATGGATCTCTGCGATGGTGCGGCGTAGTGATCGCAGCGGACGCACGCGCTCCTGGATGAAGAGGGCGAGAAGATGACCCTGCAGCGTCGAGACCTCTTCGCCGATGATCACCTGCACGAGCATCTTGCGCGCCACAGCGGCGGCGCGCGCGGCAAGCGCCGCGTCGATGCGATCGTGGTCCGTGATTGCGATCACGTCGAGCCCCTCCTCTTCGGCGCGCTCCAGCATCGTGAGTGCGGACGCCGTTCCGTCGGAGGCCATGGTGTGAAGGTGCAGGTCGGCCCTGCCGAATCGCGTGGTGTCGCCGTCCGTCATGCTCCGCGATCCTCCCAGATCGGATAGAAGAGCGTCCACCACTGGTCAGGAGCCTTGGAGATCAGCTCCTCGAACGCTTCGGCCACGCCCTGCAGCGCTGCACGCGTTCGCGCCATGCGATCGCCTTCTGCTGGAATCCGCACCTCGCGCAGGTATCCCGTGTAGCGCCCATTCGCTTCGCGCGGCACCGCCGCGACGAAGAGTCGCGCCCCACTCTCCACGGCGAGGAGTGCGGGGCCGACGGGGAGGCGCACGTTGGCGCCGAAGAGGCGAACTGGCACGCCAGAACCTGCTCCTGCGACGAGTCGGTCGCCGACCATGCCAACAATCCCACCGGCTGCAAGCTCTGCGGCGAGTGCCGCCGATGCGCCGCGCGGCGGAATGATTCGTAGGCCGAGCCCTTCGCCGCGAACCTGCAGCATCCAGCGCTGCAACACTGAGTTGCTGATCTCTTCCATCGGCGCCATTGGTCGCTGGCCAGAGCGATCGGCGAGGATGCTGCCTGGAAGCTCCACTGCGCCGAAATGCGCGGCGAGAAAGATCGCGGCGCGTCGAGGCGCTCCGCTAAACGCCTCCATGACAAAGCGTTCGTCTTCGAGGTCTACTCGCTTGGCCACGATCGTTCGTGCATGTCGTGGCGCACGTGCAGTTTCAATGTAGAAGCGCAGATGGTGTTCAAAGAGCGCTCGCACGTGCGCGTTGAGCGCCTGTGTGGTCGGCGTCACGCCGTCGCGGTGCGTGTAGACGCGCGCTAGGTTCGCACGACCAATTCTCGCGCGTGCAGGCTGCAGCAGTGGGCCAACGCGCCCCCACCCCCGCGCGACGATAAGCAGTAACGACTCCGGCAAGAGCGAGATGATCGAGAGGCCGAGGATCGCCGCGCGACCGATTAGGTTCGCCACAAGGCTGGCCATTACGCGTCGGTTCCGCTCTTACGCTGCGTGAGCATTTGGGCGGCGAGCGTTTCGAGACGGCGCTGCTCTGCGGCGCTTGGCCAGAGCGGTTTGAAGCAGTTCCACTGCGCTGGGTCGGTGCGTATCAATCGTTCGAGTTCATCGGCGGTTCGTTGCGTTGCCTGCACCTGCGCAGCGGGGGATCCGTCGCCAGCATCGATTGGCGTGCCAAGAACGATGCGGAACCTACCAGGAGATTCGCGACGCACGAAGAATGGAACGATGGGCGCGTTGCCTCGCGCGGCGAGTACTGCCGGCCCGCTTGGCAGCGTGGTCCAGCGGCCGAACAACTTGCACGGAATGCCGTCGGGCTTCCATCCCCAGTCGGAGAGGAGCACGAGGATTCCACCGCGCTTCATCACCGTAAAGACCTCGCGAATCGCGCGCCAGTCGATCATCGCGATCCCCCACTTCGCACGAAGGCGGCGGAGCAGCGCGTACATCTCCGGGAAGGCACTGTCGTCGCCGACAACGTTCACGTCGTAGCGCCGCTCGCCGAGGCTCGCCGCGCCGAGCTCGTTGTTCCCCGCGTGGAAGCCGGCGAAGATCGCCGCCTGACCACGCGCGCGCAGATCATCGAGGAGCGTCGTCTCGGTAAGGTCTACCTCCGCGGCGATCTCTGCGGCACTGCGGCTTGGCAGGCGCAGTAGCTCGGCAATGTAGCGGCCGTAGGTGCGGTAGGTGGCGAGGGCGCTCGCGCGCACGAGGCGCTCCGACCCCGGGACTGGTCGGCCCTCCTGGTCGGCAACGCCGAGCACCACGGCGGCGTTGGAATCGGCGATCCGTCGCTTCGCTGGCCAGGCGAGGTATGCGATGGGGGCAAGGGCCGAGAAGAGTGTCTCGACAGGGCGAGGAGGGAGGGCGCCGACAAGTTTCATGAGGGCGACATAGGCAAGGTAGACGAGGCGCTCAACGAGGCGGCGAAGGGGGTACAGGAGGCTCCTGGGGCCGTCAGCGCGGCGGATCGGCGATGGGGTCGCCGGCTGCTGCTCGCTCATAGGGCGAGTGTACGGGAGAGCCGCCGCCACCCCTAACGGGCGACGGCGGCTCTCGTGCGTGAAGGCGGGTGCGGCGCCTGCCGACCCCCTACGAAACGGTCAGGCGCGTACGGAGTTCAGCGCCTCCGAGGAGGGGTATCCCTCGGCGGTCACCTGCGACCCGTCAAGGACACGGTTGTCCTCGCCGCGAATGAAGGCCTCGACGGCAGCGTGCGCGATGTCATCGTGCAGCTGGATCGGCGGGCTCTTCATGAAGTACGCCGAAGGCGCAACGAGCGTCCCGGCAAGCTTGCGATCGAGACCGAGCTTCGCGCAGCGAATCGCGTCGGTGATCACACCGGCGCTGTTCGGCGAGTCCCAGACCTCAAGCTTCAACTCCGCCGTGAGCGGCACGCCGCCGAAGGTCGTCCCTTCGAGTCGGATGTTCGCCCATTTGCGGTCGAGGAGCCACGGCACGAAGTCCGATGGCCCCACGTGGACCTGCTCATTCGCGAGCGGCTCATCGAGGATCGATGTGACCGCGTTGGTCTTCGAGATCTTCTTGCTCTCCAAGCGATCACGTTCGAGCATGTTCAAGAAGTCGGTGTTGCCACCGAAGTTCAACTGGTACGTGCGGTCAAGGTGAACGCCGCGGTCGGCGAAGAGCCGAGCCAGTACGCGGTGCGCAATCGTTGCGCCCACCTGGCTCTTGATGTCGTCGCCGACGATCGGCAATCCTGCCGCGGCGAACTTCTTCTGCCACTCCGGCTCACGGCCGATGAAGACTGGGATCGCGTTAACGAACGCGCACCCTGCCTTGATCGCCTGCTCGGCGTAGTAGCGGATCCCCTCTTCGCTGCCGACCGGAAGGTAGGCAACGAGGACGTCGACCTTGCGCTCCTTGAGCACCGCGGCGACATCAACCGGCTTCTCTGAGGACTCCTTGACGACGTCCTTCAGATACTTGCCGATCCCGTCGAGCGTTGGTCCGCGCTGCACGATGACGCCTGTCGTTGGGATCTCCTGGAAGGTCCAGGTGTTGTTCGGCTCGGCGCCGAGAGCAACGGAGATGTCCTTCCCGACCTTCGTCTCGTTAACGTCGAACGCGGCAACGTACTCAAGATCGCGTACGTGATACCCGCCGATATCGACGTGCATCAAGCCCGGGACCTTGGCGTCGTTCGCCGCGTCCGCGTAGTAGTAGCGACCCTGCACAAGGCTGCTCGCGCAGTTGCCAAGTCCAGCGATCGCAACCCTGATCGGGTTCGTCGCCTTCACCGGCGTCTTCGGCGCCGGCCGAGCGTTCCATTGGGCCCTTGGCCCGTTCATCTCCATCATGTGCGTTACCCCTTTCTCTCTGACCTATCTCTGCGAGGCGACGATCGCCCCACCTTCACGCGTTGCCAAATCCTGGCAACGAGCATTCATTGGTCGCGCTAAGTGCGCGACCCCGCTGTGGCGAGCGCGGCGCGGATAAAGCGGATCCGCTGCACGACGGTGATCGCCGAGAGCACGCTGATGAGCAGGAGCGCGCCCGCCAACCAGGTCGGGTTGATTGCGCCGCCGGTGATGAGGCCGGCGATGAGGAGCGCTGCGCGCTCGCCGCGCTGCGCGATGCCGTTGTTGGCGCACACCCCGAGCCCTTCGCCGCGCGCTCGTACATAGCTAACAAGCGAGCCCGCGCCGAGTGCAAGCGTTGTGAGGCCGATCACCTCGGTTGTGCCGTTCATTGCGGCGCCCGCGGCGATGCCCGCGTAGATCACCGCTTCTCCGGCGCGATCCATCGTGGAGTCGAGAAAGGCACCGAAGTCGCTTGTCTTTCCCGTTGCGCGCGCGAGCGTGCCATCGAGACCATCGAAGAGCGTTCCGAGAATGAGGATCGCGGCGGTCACGATCCATGCTCCGGCGGCAGCGGTGAACGCGGCGACGAGGACGATGCCGAATCCTGCAATGGTGAGGGCGTCGGGCGAGAGGCCGAGTCGACCGAGCAGAAGGGCGATCGGTTCGCCGATGCGCTTGATGCGCGCGCGCTCGTCGCCGGTGAGCAGGCTCCCCTGTGTTGCGCGCGCCGCCACCCTACGACTCCTCGCTCGCGACGGCGTCGACGAGCGGCCCTGCGGCGCTGAGGGCCGCCTCTGGGGCAACCCATGCAGCGGGATCAGATATGCCGAGGGCGGAAAGCATCAGTGCATGCCCTTCGGCGATGCCCGCGACGCGAAGGGTGCAGAGGCTCTCGCGTCCGACCTTTTCGGTGGTGACAAGGCCGGCGGTGCGAAGGCGGCGGAGGTGCCAACTCACCAGCGGCTGGGAGAGCCCCGTCGAGGTGATGAGCTCTGAGACGGTGGCGGGACCGAGGGCGAGGCGCCGCACCACCTCAAGGCGATTCGTGTCGCCGAGGGCGCGGTGAATGCGGCGGGCCGCCTCGATGACCGCCTCGCGCCCAGCGTGGCGCGCAAGGGTCGCTGCGGAGGGGGTTGTCGCCTGAGCGTGGCTTGCCATAGCCGAAGTTTATATGAGTTTTTGCTGATGCGTTGGGAGGTGCGCCAGGGCCCCACGAGGAGCTCCCTAGGGGCGGGGGTTATCCGCCGATCGCCGTGGCAACCGCGTCGAGGAGAAGGGTGGGAGCGAGGCCAAGGGCGATCGTGCCGAGGGTGGCGAGGAGCAGCCCCAGGCGCAGGAGCGGCGCGCTCACGGGCTCCGGCTGACCTTCGACTGGCTCGCGCATGAAGAGGTAGACGACGACGCGCAGGTAGTAGAACGCGGCGATCGCCGCGTTCAGCACGGCGACGATGGCGAGCAGGGTGGCGATGCCGCCAGCCTGAACGGCGGCGAGGATGATCGCCGTCTTCGCGAAGAACCCAGCCGTCGGCGGAATGCCGGTGAGGCTGAGAAGGAAGACGGTCGCAACGAGTGCGAGGAACGGGTGACGACGACCGAGCCCGGCGAGCGCGTCAAGCTGGCTCGATGCGCCGACCGAACCGCCGACGGCGCTCAGCACAGCGAATGCGCCAAGGTTCATGAACGCATACGCGGCGGCGTAGAAAAGGATCGCCGAGACGCCCGACGCCTCACCCGATCCTGCGGCGACGATGCCGACCATCAGATAACCGGTGTGCGCGATCGACGAGTAGGCGAGCATGCGCTTCACGTTCCCCTGCGTCAGCGCGACGAGGTTGCCGAGAGTCATCGTTGCGGCTGCGAGGATCGCGATGATCGGCACCCAGGCGCTCGCCATCGGCAGTAGGGCAACGAGGAAGAGCTTGATCATGAGGGCGAACGCGCCGACCTTTGGTCCAACCGAGAGATAGCCGGTGATCGGCGTGGGCGATCCTTGGTACGCGTCTGGTGTCCAATAGTGGAACGGCACCGCGGCGATCTTGAAGGCGACGCCGGTGGTGATGAGCGCGAGCGCGACGGCGAGCGCCGGGCTCGCGGCACCCTCGGGCGCTGCGGCGAGGGCGAAGGCGATGCCGTCGAGCGAAGCGGTGCCGACACTCCCCCACAAGATCACCAGGCCGAAGAGCAGGATCGCGCTGGAGAAGCTGCCGAGCAGGAAGTACTTGATCGCACCCTCGGTGCTGAGCGGGTCGCGCTTCGCGTAACCCGCGAGCAGGTATCCGGGGATAACCATGAGTTCGAGGCCGATGAAGAGCGTGATCAGATCGCCGGCGGCGCCGACGAGGATCGCGCCAGCGAGCGCGAAGAGAAGCGTTGCGGCGAACTCGGCGGTGGGGAGCTTGCGTGCGGCGAGGAATGCCGGCGCGACGAGAAGGGTGATCGCCGAGATCGCAACACCGAGGAGGCCAAGATAGACAACGAAGGGGCCGGCAACGTACGCGCCGCTCAGCGCAACGCTCGTCTCACCGGCGCGTGATAGGAGCAGCGCCGCCGTGATGCCGAGTGCTGCGAGAGCGATGCCGATCGGCGGGAGTCGTCGCGCCGGAGTGATCGCATCGCTGACGATCACGGCGAGCGCGCCGACGATCACGGTGATCAGCGGGGCGATGGTGAGCAGGTCGCCGCTCACGGAAGTGTTGGTCCCGCGGCGGCGAGGAAGGTGGCGACGCTCGCTGCAAACGACGAGGTGAGGATTGACGGAAGGATGCCGAAGGCGACGATCATCGCCGCAAGCGGCGCAAGGGTGAGGATCTCTGTTGGCGTCACGTCGGTGAGATGCGAGCCGAGGCCACTGAGGAAGGAGGAGAGCGGCCCGGTGAAGATGCGCTGGTACATCCAGAGCAGATAGACCGCCGCAAGGATCATCACGAGCGTTGACGCACCGGCGACCATCGGGTTCGCGAGGAAGGCGCCGAGGAGCACCAGGAACTCGCCGGCGAATCCGGAGAGGCCAGGGAGTCCAACCGACGCGAACAAGAAGAAGCCGAAGAGCGCGGCATAGACCGGCGTGCGCGACGCCCAGCCACCCATCTTGGCGATCTCGCGATCGTGGGTGCGCTCATAGCCGATGCCGACGAGTAGGAAGAGGCCGCTGGTGATGAGGCCGTGGTTGAGCATCTGCAAGATTGCGCCGTCGGCGCCCTGCTGATTGAACGAGAAGATGCCGAGCGTCACAAACCCCATGTGGCTCACCGAGCTGTAGGCGATGAGCTTCTTGAGGTCGGTCTGCACGATCGCCACGATCGCGCCGTAAATGATCGCGATCACGGAAAGCGCAATCATGAGCGGTGCGAATGCGTGTGCACCTTCGGGGAAAAGTGGGATCGCGAAGCGAATGAAGCCGTAGCCGCCGAGCTTCAGCAGCACTCCGGCGAGGATCACTGAGCCTGCGGTCGGCGCCTGCACGTGGGCGTCGGGGAGCCAGGTGTGGAACGGGAACATCGGCACCTTGATCGCGAAGGCAAGGGCGAAGGCGGCGAAGGCGAAGAGCTGCAGCCCTGGGTCGAAGGCACTCCCGCGCAGCGTCAGCAGGTCAAAGGCCCCCTGCCACGAGCCGGTGGCCGCCTGGTGGGCGAAGGCGGTGGCGAGCATCGCCACGAGCATGAGGAGTGAGCCGACGAGGGTGTAGAGCACGAACTTGATCGTGGCGTAGATGCGATCGGCGCCTCCCCAGATGCCGATGATCAGGTACATCGGCACGAGCACGATCTCCCAGAAGATGTAGAAGAGGAAGAGGTCGAGCGAAAGAAAGACGCCGAGCATTCCCGTCTCCAAGATCAAGAAGCTGATGAAGTACTCCTTGACCCGCGTCTTGATCGGCCCAAAGCTCGCGAGGATGCAGATCCAGCTGAGCAGTGTGGTGAGCACCACGAGCGCGCCAGAGAGGCCGTCGACGCCAAGGTGATAGGTGATCCCGAAGGTAGGGATCCAATCGACATTCTCCGTGAAGGCGAATTCACCGCCCGCCCCGCGGATACCGAGAAACATCGCGAGACTCAGGGTGAAGGTGATGAGCGAAACGACGAGCGCACCGAGGCGGATCAGCGCGGGGCGCGACGAGGGGAGGAGCCCAATGCCGACCGCGCCGAGCAGCGGCAGGAAGATGATCGCCGAGAGGAGCGGAAGGCCAGTGATCATCCTGCGACCGCCAAATAGAGGATCGTCATGACGATGAGTCCGAGAGCTATGCCGAGCGCGTAGTTCTGCACGCGGCCGGTCTGGATGCGGCGCAGGCCGCGGCCGCCGCTGCTCGTTGCTGTTGCAACGCCGTTCACCGCTCCGTCGACGATGCGGCGATCGAACCACCATGCGGCGTTCGCGACCCTGCCGCCGAACTGCACGAAGAGTCGATCGTTGAGATCGTCGAAGAACCAGCGGTTGCGGCTGCCGACATAGAGCGGCTTGAGACGCGCCGTCCAGGCGCGAAGCAGATCGCCGTGGTCGCTACGGAAGAGGCGCACGCCGATCGCGGTGCCGAGCGACGCAACAGCAACGCTCGAGAGCATCAGTGCGCCATCGATGCCGAAGAGGTTCCACGCCTCATGTTCGTGGCCGAGCAGCGCGTTGGCTCCGGCGAAGACGGGCTCCAGGCCATGGACCAAGATTCCATTCGCAAACGGGAAGCCGAGCAGCGCGCCGATGCCAATCGAAGGGATCGCGAGAAGGATCAGCGGGAGCGTCATCGTCCACGGCGACTCATGCACGTGCACCTTCGGGTCGACGCGGCTCGTCCCCCAGAAGGTGAGCCCCATGAGCCGGAACATGTAGAAGGCGGTCATCGTCGCAACGATCATGCCGATCAGCCAAACCCACGTGAAGCCGAACTTGAAGGCCTCGCCGAGGATTTCGTCCTTCGACCAGAAGCCGGCGAGCGGTGGGAGCCCGGCGATCGCCACCGTGCCGATGAGCATCGTTGCGTAGGTGATCGGAATCTTCTTCGCGAGTCCGCCCATCTTCGGCATCTCTTGTTCGCCGTCGACCGCGTGGATCACCGATCCGGACCCAAGGAAGAGGAGCCCCTTGAAGAAGCCGTGTGTCATGAGATGGAAGATCGCTGGGATCCATGCGCCGACGCCGAGCGCCGCAAACATGTAGCCGAGCTGCGACAGGGTGGAGAAGGCGAGGACGCGCTTGATGTCGGTCTGCGTGAATGCGATCGATGCGGCGAAGATCGCAGTGAAGATGCCGATGGCGGCGACGATGAGCATCGCCTCGTGGCTCGCGGCGAAGAGCGGGCTCATGCGCGCAACGAGGTACACGCCGGCGTTCACCATCGTTGCGGCGTGAATGAGTGCCGATACTGGCGTGGGCCCTTCCATTGCGTCGGGGAGCCAAACGTGCAGCGGGAACTGCGCCGACTTGCCGACCGCTCCACAGAAGACGAGAAGGGCGATCACGGTGGCGGCCGGTCCGACGAGTCCCCCCGCGATGATCCCGTCGATGATCGTTTGAATGTCGAGCGTTCCGAAGACCGCGACAAGGCCCATGAGCCCGAGGGCGAAGCCAACGTCGCCGACACGGTTGGTGATGAACGCCTTCTTGCTCGCGAGGCCGGGCTCGCGCTTGGTGTACCAGAAGCCGATGAGCAGGTACGACGAGAGGCCGACGAGCTCCCACGCCGCGAAGACGACGAGCAGGTTGTCGGCGAGTACGAGCAGCAACATCGAGAACATGAAGAGATTCAGGTAGGCGAAGAAGCGCCAGTAGCCAGGGTCGTGGCTCATATAGCCGACGCTATAGAGGTGAACCAGCGCACCGACCGTGGTGACGACGACGAGGAGCGCTCCGGAGAGCGCGTCGACGTGCAGCCCAAGGTTGAAGGCGAGGTCACCCGAGGTGATCCAGGTGAAGAGCGGCATCGACGCACCGCGCTCACCAAAGTCGCCGAGCAGCGCTGGGATCGCGAGGCTCATCGCGGCGGCCCAGGTGAGCACGATCGCGGCGAGCGGCACGAGGTGGGCGAGCGTGCCAAGGCGACGTCCGAGGGCGGCGGTGAAGGCGAACCCGGCGAGCGGCAACAGGAGGAGCAGCGGAGTGTATGAGGGGAGGAGTCCGACCGCCCCCTGCATCTCGCTCGCCGTAATCGTCATGTCGCCCTACCTATTGCCGCATCGCGTCGTATTCGTCGACCAGCGGCGTTCGGCGGTTGCGATAGATCGCAATGACGATCGCGAGGCCAACCGTCGCCTCGGCGGCGGCGACGGCGATCACGAGAAGGGCGAAGGCGGTCCCCTGCCCGGCGAGCGCCGGAACGAATGCGCCGAAGGCGATCGCCGAAAGGTTGACGGCGTTGAGCATCAGCTCGATCGACATGAGCATGCTGATCGCGTTTCGACGAGCGAGGAACCCGAAGGATCCGATCGCGAAGAGGATCGCGGAGAGGGCGAGGTACGCCTCAAGGTGTCCTGCGATCGCGCTCATCGTGCCACCTCGTCACCTTCGTCGTCGCCAGGTTTCGGCGCCGTTGCAAGGTAGATGCCACCGATGACGGCGGCGAGGATCAGCACGCTCGCGATCTCGAAGGCGAGTAGGTATGGCCCGAAGAGCGCCGCGGTGGTCGACGAGGTTCCTGCCGGCGCTGGGGTGCCCTCAAAGATGGTTGCTCCCCACGGCGTTGCGCCGAGCGCGAGTGCGAGGAGCACCCCGAGCACGGCGGACGCGATCGCTGCTGGAGCCGCCTGCGCCTGGAAGACGAGTTGTGTCGGCGCCGCCTTTGATTGCGTGAGCATGATCGCGAAGAGGATCAGCACGCTGATCGCACCGATGTACACCAGCACCTGCGCACCGGCGACGATCGCCGCGCCGAGGATCACGTAGATCCCCGCGAGTGCGCCGAACGATGCGATGAGCGCGAGGCCGTTGCGAATGATATCGCGACCGAGCACCACAAAGAGTGCGCCGGCGATCGCGGCGCCGCCGAGCATGAGAAAGAGGGCGTCTGCCCAGGTCAGCCCGATGAACGGAATGGTGCTCGGTAGCGGCATCAGCGACCGCGCAGGTTCGACGGAAGCACCGGGAGCGACCTTGCGGGGTCGTGGCGCCTGCCGGCGACAGTGTTCTCCCAACCGCTCTCGCCACGGATGAAGGTTGCCTCCGAGGTGCGCTCCACTTTCGCGAGGGCAATCAAGTCGATCATGGGCTCGCTTCGATCAGTGTGTGCGAGCTCGAACTCGAAGCCGCTGCGCAACGCGTCATACGGGCACGCGTCGACGCAGATGCCGCAGAGGATGCAGCGCGACTCGTCGACCTCGTACTTCTGCAAGAGGCGCGGCTTTGGCATGAGCGCGCCGGTTGGGCAGGTCTCGGCGCAGCGACCACAGGATACGCACGGGGTATCGTTGAGGCTCATGTCGAGCGGCGTGGTGACGAGCGTATCGAATCCGGTGCGCATGAAATCGTAGCAGGCCGCACCAACAACTTCGGCGCACACGTTCGCGCAGCGTCCGCAGTCGATGCAGCGCGACGGCTCACGCAAGATGAACGCGTGCGAGTCGTCGCGCACGTAATCATGGTTTGCGCCGGTCCAGCGGTTCTCGGTGATGGAGCGGAACCCGGCGCCGCCGTGGTGGTCTTTCTCCAGCGTCTTGAGCGTGGTGCCGTACTCAATGCCGAGGCGACGCAGGTCGCAGAACCCGATCGCCTCGCAGGTGCACTGCAGGCAGCGCGTGCTCTCGGCCATCACCTCGGGCTTGGTGTACGGGATCTCGTACTGGATGTAATCGCGCTTTCGCTCTTCGGCGGGGAGCGCCTTAAGGCGCAGACGTGGCTCCTTGATCTCGCCGGTGAACGGCACGATGCTGAGGAACTCGGGCTGCGGCTCGGCGAGCGTCTGACGCGTACGGATCTCAGCGAGCGGCAAGCCCTGCAGATATGCGTCAACGGCGTAGGCGCAGCGACGGCCGTCGGCGATCGATGCGACGACGGTCGTCGCGCCGTTGCGCACGTCACCGGCGCCAAAGACGCCGTCGCGACCGGTCTCGAAAGTCACAGCATCGGCGCGCAATCGTCCGTTCTTCGTTGCAGCAACCCCATCGGCGCCGACGGTCGCCCAGGTCATGTCAGGGCCTTGCCCGATCGCCTTCAACACTCGATCGCACTCGATGACGAACTCGGTCCCTGGAGCGGGCTCTGGGCGACGGCGACCCGATGCGTCAGGGGCACCGAGCTGCATGCGAATGAATTCGACGCCAGTCACTTTTCCCGTCGCGTCGGAGAGGACGCGGGTTGGGCCTGCCTGGAATATCGCGCGCGCCCCCTCCTCGATCATCTCGTGAACCTCGTCGGCGGCGGGCATGTCCTTCATGTCGCGGCGGTAGACGAGGGTGACCTCCTTCGCCCCTTGTCGAACGCTTGTGCGGGCGCAGTCCATAGAGGTGTAGCCGCCGCCGACAACCACGACGCGGCTCCCTTCATGTCCTGGATAGTCGAGGCCGAGTGCGGCGGTGTGCAAGTAGTCGAGACCGTCGATGACGCCGATCGCCTCTTCGCCAGGAATGCCGAGGTCATTCGTGTCGTAGCAACCGATCGCAACCACGACCGCGTCGTATCCCTGCGCCTTGAGATCGGCGGTGGTGAAGTCGCGGCCGAGCATCTTCCCGCACTCGAATCGTCCACCCAGTCGCGTGATCGACTGGTACTCGCCATCGAGCACCTCAATCTTCGGTAGGCGGTACTGCGGGATCCCGTAGCGGAGCATCCCGCCCGGCTCGGGGTCCTTTTCGAAGACCGTCACGTCGTGACCGGCGATGAGTAGGTAGTAGGCAGCAGAGGCGCCCGACGGCCCAGAGCCGATCACTGCGACGCGCTTGCCACTCTTCGGCTGCAACTCGAACGGCACGGGTGGGTCAATCCCCTCGTCCCACATCGCCTTCAGCACCTGGTCGCCGGCGTAGCGGTGGCTGTCGCGAATTGCGATCGCCTCGTCTACCTCGTCGCGACGGCAGTGGTCTTCGCACGGCGCGGGGCAGACGCGACCGAGGACGCTAGGGAATGGAATCGTGCGCTTGAAGATTCGCGCCGATTCGCGGAACTGCGACTCGGCGTTGGCCTTGAGGAATCCCGGAATGTCGATGTGGCTCGGGCACTTGTTCTGGCACGGCGGCAGGCAGTAGGCGTTGTGATCGCTGAAGATCAGCTCAAGGTTTGTCTTGCGGATCTCGCGCAGGCGATCTGTCTGCGTCGCGACGACGCTGTTTGGCGCCGCCTTCGCGGAGCAGCTGATCTGCGGCTGGTCGCACCCTTCAACATCAACGACACACATGCGACAGGCACCGAATCCTGGAAGCTTCGGGTCGTAGCAGAGGGTGGGAACTTCGATCCCGTTCGCTCTGCACACCTCGAGAATTGTCTGCCCTTCGAACGCTTCAAGTCGCTGTCCGTCGATCTCTACATAAAACGACGGGGTGCGCTGTGGTCGCTGCGGGCTGCGCGTGGAGAGGAGGCGTTCGACCGCCTCTGCGTCGCCCGTCAGGCGAATCCCATCTGTTGGTCGTTCGATCAGCCCGGCCATGCTCAGCTCCGTCCGTTCGCTGGTGGGGTAAATTCGCCCTCAAAGTATCGCACCCCTGAAAGGAGCGGGCTCGGCGTTAATCGCTCGTGATCGCAAAGGGCGCTGTCGGCAACGTCGGCGGCAAGCTCTTGCAGTCGTACGGTGTCAGCGGGGCCTGCGAGACCGTCGGCGAAGCGCTGTCCGATCTCGGCGAGGCGACGTGTGCCGATGCGGCACGGGATCGTCTTGCCACACGCCTCGTCGGCGCACCAGCGCGTCAGCATTGCCGCAAACTCCGGGATCGAGGTGCTGCGGTCAATGGCGAGGATCGCGCCAGAGCCGACGTGCGCGCCAACGCCGCGAAGGCCGGCGCCACTGTACGGCGTGGAGGCGAGCAGTTGCGTCGGCACGAATCCGCCCGACGGCCCGCCGACAAGCAGCGCCTTGATGGTTGCCCCCTTCGCTGCGCCGCCAGCGGCGGCGAGGATCTCGGCGAGCGGTGTGCCGGTCGGAACTTCGAGCACCCCAGCGTTCGCGACCGCGCCGCCGACCTGAACGAGTGCCGTGCCCGGTTGCTCGGTGTCGCCAATCGCGCGGAAGGCGGCTGGTCCGCGCGCGATGATCCACGGGATCGCCGCAAGCGTCGCGACGTTGTTCACCGCGGTCGGAGCACCCAGGTAGCCCATCTCCGACGGATATGGCGGTGTCTGCTCTGGCTGTCCGCGCTTTCCGGCGAGCGCCTTGAGCAACACCGTCTCCTCGCCGATCATGCTCGAGCCCTGCAGTGGCCGTACGCGAATGTTCAGCTCGCGATCGCTACCGAGGAGCGATGCGCCGATCACGCCGGCGCGCTCCCCTTCGGCGATCACCGCCTCAAGACGACGGATCGCATCGGTGTATTCGGCGCGCACCGCAATGAACGCTTCGCGCGCGCCAACGGTGGCTGCGGCGATCGCGAGTCCCTCGACGACCGCCTGGGCGTTCTCTTCGAGCAGCAGTCGATTCGCGAAGACCGCGGGGTCTGATTCATAGCCATTTGCGACGGCGTAGTTGACCGCCGCGCCCGCGGCGATGACCGCGCGCCACTTCTCGCCGGTCGGGAATCCTGCGCCGCCACGGCCGCAGAGCCCGGCCTCATCGAGAAGTCGCGTGGTTGCCGCCGGCCCTGCAGTGCACGCGGCTCGCAGCGCCGACCATGGCTCAGCTGGTGCAGCGAGGAGTACCTGCGCCCAACCCTTTGGCGCCGCGAGTTGTCTCATGCGGCATACCTGCCGGCGAGCGCCGCGGCCCACGCTTCGGCGTTGCGCGCGGTTACGTCGCGCTGCAACTCACCGTCGATGGCAACGAGCGGCGACGGGGCATCAGGAAGGTGTCCAGGGAGCGCCTCGAGGCGCAAGTTGCTACCCGGGATCGCGCGACCGAATTCGGTGCCGAACTCAACGGCGAGAGTTGACGCAATGCGCCCACCGCCAGAGACGAGGCAGGCGGCGCAGCGGCAGACGGCGATCGTACGCGCGCGCCCCGGCTCGAAGGTGAGGTGCTTGTAGAAGGTCGCGGTGCCGTAGACCATCGCGTACCAGGCACCGGTCCCCTGGCTGATGCGCTTGAGCGCCGCGACCGGAAGGTGGCCGTATGCCGCCTGCACCCCTTCGAGGATCTCGAGCATGCGATGCGGGTCGTAATCGACGCGCTCTAGCAACGTATCGACGACGTCGAGATCTATTGTTGCGCCGCGTGCCGCCGCGGCGTCGGAGACGGTGCGTCCGGAGCGACGAACCGCCGACTCTTCACGTCGCTCTGCGTACTGCTCGGCGGGGCCCCAATGCACGGCGTAGCGACCCTTGGTGTCGACGCCGCCCATGTCGATGCACTCGATTGGGCAGGCCTGCGCGCACTGGAAGCAGGTCTCGCACTTCAGCGTTCCGCGCTCGTCGGTCACGAGCTCAAGGCGGCCGCGGTTGCGCGGTGGAATGTCAGCCTTCACCTCGGGGTATCGCACCGTCACCTTCGGCTGGAAGAAGCGCGTGAGGGTGAGCGCCATGCCACGCAAGATGCCGGAGCCTGGAATGCGTGCCATGCCCCCTCCTATCCCGTGATCAAGACCGCGATTGCGGTCGCAAAGATGTTGAGAAGCGACGCGGGAAGGAGCCACTTCCAGGCGAAGCCCATAAGTTGGTCGATGCGGGCGCGCGGCAACGTTCCGCGCATCCAGACGAAGATGAAGACGAGGGTGAAGGTCTTGAGCAAGAAGAAGAGCAGGTCGGCAACGGGCGGAAGCATCGCGACCGCCCAAACGCCGATGGCTGCGGTGGAGAGCCCGCCGAAGATGAGGAAGCCACCGAGGAGCGCCTGCCAGGTGCGCACGCGCGGAGCGAAGAGCCAGATCGGCGCGGCGCAGAGGATCGTGCCGACGACGGGGGCGAGGCCGGCGAGGAGCGGGAGACCAATGCCGAGGGCTCCAAGGTCGACATTGATCTCGGGGTGGAACGGCAGGTTGATCGGCGCATGTGAGCCGCCAAGGAAGACGGCGGAGAAGAGCGCCGAGACGATAAAGACGTTCACGTATTCGGCGAAGAAGAAGAATCCGAATCGCATGCCGGAGTATTCGGTGGCGAACCCTGCGACGATCTCTTGGTCCGCCTCGGTGTTGTCAAACGGGGTGCGGTTTGACTCCGCGGTGATTGCAATGAAGAAGATGATCGCCGCGAGCGGCTGGCGGAAGATGAACCAGTCGAGGAACGAGCCGGACTGCGCGGCGACGATCGTCGTGAGTGAAAGGCTCCCAGTGAGGATGACGATGCCGACCACGGAGAGGGTGAGTGGGATCTCGTAGCTGATCGCCTGCGCCGCCGCGCGAATGCCGCCGAGAAGCGAGTACTTATTGAACGACGACCATCCCGCCATCATCAGACCGACCACGCCGAAGCCGCCGACGGCGAAGAAGTAGAGGAGCCCGAGCTCGAGGTTCATCGAGGTGAGTGCCGGAGCGAATGGGATCACGAGCAGCGTCATGAAGCTCGCCGTGTAAACGACGACCGGCGCAAGGGTGAAGACCGGAACGTCGACGCTCGGTGGCGTGTAGTCCTCTTTCATCAACACCTTGAGGCCGTGCACGACGCTCATCACCGCGCCGAACGGGCCGACCCGATCAGGGCCGATGCGCAGGTTCATGAGCGCGATGATCTTCATCTCCATGTAGATGAGCAGGAACGCGGTCGGCACGGTGATCAAAAAGGTGATCACCGATGCGGCGAGGAAGCGCACGATCGGAATGTTCGCGCCGATGGTCGCGCCGATTGCGCCGCCAAATGCAACGAGGAGTGCGGTGGTTCCCGCGCCGCCAATCACGACGATCGGAAGGAGCACGGCGAGCGCACGGCCGGCGGGGGTGAGGCGCGCCCAGGTGGTAGTAAGGCCACTCATCTGCCGCTCACTTGTCGACTCCGCCCATGACTGGATCGAGGCTTGCCATGACCGCCATGGTGTCGGCGATCAGGTTGCCGCGCGTGAGTGGGCCGACGAGTTGCAGGTGCACGAACGACGGATCGTGGATGCGCATGCGGAACGGCTGGTCGGTGCCGTCGGAGATCGCGTAGACGCCGTAGACGCCACGCGGGCCCTCAACCGCGCCGAAGGCGCGACCGGGGCGCGGCCGAATCAAGCGCGGTAGCTTCGCCATCACTGGGCCGTCAGGCATCTCGTGGAGCACCTGATCGATGATGCGGATCGACTGCTTTATCTCTTCGATACGCACGAGGTAGCGCGCGAGCGCATCGCCCTCGCTGCGCGTCGGCACGTCGAACTCGAGCTCCGGGTAAACCAGATACGGGCGATCGCGACGCAGGTCGAACGGCACGCCGCTTGCGCGGAGGTTCGGCCCGGTCACGCCCATGCGCATCGCCGTTGCTGCGTCGAGGGTGCCGAGATTCCGGGTGCGGCGCACGAACATCTCATTCTCGTTTAGGAGGCCAAGGTTCGAATCGATGTGCTTCGCCGCGCGGCTCATCCACGCGCCGAGGCGGCTCATGAACTCGTGGTTCAGGTCGCCGTTCACGCCGCCGATGCGGTAGTAGTTGTAGAGCAACTTCTGGCCGGTGAGCGCTGCGAGCATGTCGACGATCTCGTCGCGCTCGATGAACGACCAGAGGATCGGCGTGAGGCCGCCGAGGTCGAGCGCCATCCACCCCTGGAAGAGGGTGTGGCTGGCGATGCGGTTGAGCTCCATCGTGAGGACGCGAATGTATTGCGCTCGGCGCGGGACCTCGACATCCATGAGCTTCTCGAACGCGGCGACCGGCGCCGCCTCGCAGAAGAGCGAGCTCACGTACTCG
>JBPCTG010000135.1:0-6566 GCA_051006395.1 Candidatus Limnocylindrus sp. | reverse complement strand
TGCGAACAGCGTCACGGTTGCCGGCAAGGGTGCGGTGACCATTCGCATCCCAGGGATCGGGGAGACGGCGCTGCACAGTGGCGCGACCGAATCTCTCACAAGCTTCTCCGCGCGTTTTGGTGCCGCTGCTGGCGCACCACGCGCCGCCCTCCCACCATCCGACACGCTCGTGCCTCTATCAACTCTCGAGCCGGGCGCGGATATTCGTGTTGCTGTGGAGCGGTTGATCGCTCTGCGCGCCATCGCGCGCTCCGAACGACGCTTCAGTGATGCCGATGCAATACGAGATGCGATCGAGGCCCTCGGTGTTGAGCTGGTCGATGAGCCGTCTGGCGCGCGCTGGAGCCTGCGCTCCTAACGATGAGGTAGATCGGTCGTCGTAGTGCGTCCCTTAGCGGGGGAAGCGTGACCCGATCGAACCCATTCTGCGCAGCAGGAAGCTTGGCATCAAGCTGAGGAGGCGTGCCGAGAGCGCGTTCATCCACCCTGGGACCACAATCGCGCGGCCATCGCGCAGCGCCTCGAGGGCGACGCGCGCCACGGTGTCGGCGGAGGTGAGCAGGAAGTGCGGCAGCCCCGAGCTCTGGCTGAGCCCCCCACGTTCTTGGAATCCAGTCGGTGTGAACCCTGGAGCGACGCAGGTGACGCGCACGCCGAACGGCTTCGCCTCCTCGTGGAGCGCCAACGTGAAGTGCCGAACATAGGCCTTGGTCGCTGCGTAGGTGGTGAAGCCGGGAAACGGAATGAACGATGCGAGCGATGCGACGTTCAAGATTCCGCCGCGCCTTCGAGGCGCCATCGCGACGAGGGCCGCGCGCGAGAGGAGGGTGAGCGCAGTGACATTCACGGCGATCTCGTTTGCCTCGCCAGCGCCGTCAAGTTCCGTGATCTTGCCGAAACGACCGTAGCCCGCGTTGTTCACGAGAACCTCGATCGGCTGGGCGGAGTCAGCGATTCGGGCCTCGACCGTCGCCACGTCGACACTCTGCGAAAGGTCGGCGACGATCGTCTCGCACGCCGCGCCCTCGGCGGCGGCGAGTGCAGCGACGCGGGCGAGCTCGTCGCCGCGACGTGCCACCAGCACCAGGTCATGACCGCTCGATGCCAGACGGAGGGCGATGCGCTCGCCAATCCCCGAGGATGCGCCCGTAACGAGTGCGATCGGTCGTGCCATGGGGAGAGTATGCTCCGACCATGGAACCTCTGCTGGAGATCGTCCTGCGCACCGCGGCGGTCTACATCTTTCTTCTCGTCGGCTTGCGCCTGATCGGTCGCGGTGAGGCCGCGCAGCTGCGCACCATCGACCTCGTGCTGCTTCTCGTCTTGGCTAATTCGCTACAGAACGCCATGGTCGGCGCCGATACCAGCCTCGCTGGCGGCGTCGTGGCTGCGGCAACGCTCTTGATCGTGGCGCGCCTCTTGCGCATTGCGGAAATGCGCTTCCCACGATTGCGCCAAGGCATCGAGGGAGAGCCGATCCTCTTGGCGAGGAATGGACGCATCCTGCGGCGCGGCCTCGCCCTCGCGAACATGACAAGTGGCGATCTTGCCCTTGCAGCGCGACGCGTCGGGATCGGCGAACTTTCCCAGGTACGGTTGGCGATCCTTGAGGCCGACGGTGAGGTCAGCGTCATCGGTGGTCAGAAGCGTGCGCCGAGATCGCGAAGCAGCCGGACGCGCACAGCGAAGCGCGCGCGCAACTAACGCGTAACGCACTGAACTGCGCACGGCGGCGCAGCACCTCTTTGCGGTGAAGCATTGCCTGCGGTGAAGCGTTGGTAGGGGGGCCTGGACTCGAACCAGGGACCGGCGGGATATAAGCCCGCTGCTCTAACCACCTGAGCTACCCCCCCAAGGAGCACGGCGCCCACGGCGCACCGTTGCAGTATGCCGCGCGTCGATCCGCGTGACGACCCCTCGCTTACGTGGCTGCGCCTTCGAGCGCGACGGCGATCGCCAAGAGCAGGAGTCCGATACCCCCCGCCTCCCAGCCACGTCGCCGCAGCGAGGGTTGCCCGGTGGTGGAGAGCACGAGGCTCACCACTTGTGTCGCCGCTCCAGCAATCAGAAGCGCCGCGCCTCTACCGCCCGAACTTCCCAGTGACCCACTCAGCGTGGAGAAGACAACGATGAGGGTGCAGAGGTGCAGCAGGGCTGCAGCAATCCATGCGCGTCTGTCACCGAGTTGAACGACAGCCCCGCGCAGGCCAACGGCAGTATCGATGGCACGATCGGCGAGTCCGTTCTGCATCGCAAGAGCAGCACCCCCCGTGATAGCAGCGAGGCTCAACACCCTGATCGCTGCTGGGAGTGGCGCTTCAGCGGCCGCCCAGGCGAACGGCGGAATGAGCGCAACGCCGAGTGCGAAGGGGAGCCACGAGAGCACGCTCCGCTTCACTCCGAGGTTGTATGTGACACCGAGCACGATCCCAAGGGTGGCGATGATGAGTGTTAACGGGCCGAGCGCAATGGCTGCGGCGAGCCCGATCAGTAGGGCGATTGCGGCGATGGCGGCGCTCGTTCGCACCGAGATGCGGCCGGCGGCGATCGGCTTCTCGCGGCGTGCGCGATCTACGTGGCGATCAATCAAGTCGTTGAGCGTTCCAATGAACGCATGTGCACCCAGCATCGTGACTGCGGCGAGTAACGCCCGATGCGATGACGCGCCAGCGATTTCCGCAAGGGTGAGGGCGGCGGCGGCGTTCAGCAGCGTCGGTCCCGGATGTACTACGCGGATTACGTCGATGAGCCTTGCCATGGGGGCAGCCTAGCGCTGCTAGGATTCCCCTATGAGTACCCCCGCAGCGATCTCCGTAGAGCACCTCGTGAAGCGCTACAAGGGCGCGGAGCGCAACGCCGTTGACGACATCTCCTTCAGCGTCGCCCAGGGGTCGCTCTTCGCCCTCTTGGGGCCAAATGGTGCGGGAAAGACGACGACGATCAGCATCCTCACCACCACGCTTGCGGCGACCTCGGGGAGCGTCACGATCGCCGGAGCAGACCTCGCACGCGAGCAGTCTGAGGTTCGGCGGCGCGTCGGGATCATCTTCCAGAAGCCATCACTCGACCGCGCCCTTACCGGCGAAGAGAATTGCCGCTTCCATGCAGCGCTGTACGGAACGTATGCCTATCGACCGGCGTTCGCCCTCATGCCGCAGGAGTATCGCGAGCGCATCGTTGCGCTCGGCGCGCTCGTCGGCCTCGATCGCGACGATCTCTTCAAGAAGATCTCAAAGTACTCGGGCGGCATGCGCCGAAAGCTGGAGATCGCCCGCTCGCTTCTGCACCGACCCCAAGTGCTCTTCCTCGACGAACCGACCGTTGGACTCGACCCAGAATCGCGTCGCTCGGTGGCCGGATACCTCGACGCGATCCGCCGCAGCGAGGGGACGACGATGGTCCTCACCACGCACTACCTTGACGAGGTCGAAATCGCCGATCAGGTCTGCATCATCGATCGCGGCAAGATCGTCGCCGACGGAACGCCGGCGGCGCTACGCACCGGCACTGGAACGACCCGCGTTGAGCTCGAGGCGGCGGATCGCGCGGCGCTCGGCGTCGAGGTCACACGCCTCGGCTATGCGCCGCAGGCGATCTCCGCAGGGTTTGCCGTTGAGGTGCATGGCGCCGAGTCGGCACACAAGTTGCTCCGTGACCTCACCACGCCGCTCACACGCTTTGAGGTGCGTGCCCCGTCGCTCGAGGATGCGTATTTGAAGATCGTTGCTGCAACCGCCGACGATCGCGAAGAGTCGCCTGTTGACGACGCGCCGCGCAGGAGTTTCCGCCGATGAGCGGGGCTACGATGCCGACGCAGACTGCGCCGATGCGCAAGCTGACGCTGCGCCAAGAGGCGGCGGCTGCGGCGGCGATTGCGGCACGCGATGTCACGAAGCTGATTCGCGATCCGATCCGCCTGGTAGGCGGGCTCGTCTTCCCTGCACTCTTCATTGCGGTGCTCGGCGGCGCCTTCGCCTCAAATTTCAAGACGCCAGGGATCGACCTGCTTCCGTTCATCTTTGCGGGGCAGCTCGCTCAGGGGGTCTGGCAATCTGCGGCGCTCGGCCTTATTTCGCTCCTTGAGGATCGCGAGAACGACTTCAGCCAGGAGATCTTCGTGGCGCCGATCGGCCGCCGCACGATTCTCGCCGGCAAGATCCTCGGAGAATCGCTCGTCGCCTTCCCGCAGGCCTTCACCGTGATGGCCTTCGGCGTGGTGCTCGGCATCCCGCTCACCTTCGCTCAGGTCTTCGCGATCATTCCGGCACTCATCCTCGTGGCGCTCTTCGGCGCCTCGTTCGGCGCGCTGATCGTGAGCCTGCTGCCGAACCAGCGGTCGGCAAACCTCCTCTTCCCCTTCGTCTTCCTGCCGCAGTTCTTCCTCGCGGGAAGCTTCAACCCGATCAAGAACCTCCCCTGGTATCTCGACATCGTCAGCCACATCGCTCCACTGCGCTATGCGGTCGACCTTGTGCGCTCCGCCTATTACGGCAACTCCGAGGCGGCGGCCTTTGCGGTGCTCGCTGACCCGGCCTTTACGGTCACGCTGATCGTGATTGCGACGTTCGTTATGCTTTCGATCGGCACCCTCCTCTTCGTGCGAAGCGAGCGCAATCGTTAGTCCGAATCACGAGTCACTGACTAAGTAATAGCCAGCGACTCTGGATTACCCCTTTTGACGCATTGGGGGCAGACTGCATGCAGAGGAGTGGATCGCCTCAGGCGACCCGCCTGACGATGCGCTCCCAAGCGGGAGGTCTCGCCATGGCAAAGACGAACACGGTATTCACCGCAACCTGGTTCCCGAACGTCGTCGTGCTTGCACGCGTGGTGATCGGAATCATCTTTTTGTGGGCGGGGCTCGAGAAGTTGATCGGCGGCGCTGGCGCCTGGACGGCGAAGGGCTTCCTCGCGTTTGGCACGAGCGGAACGCTCGGCTGGCCATTTGTATCCGGCGCGATCGCCGAAGGGACCGTATTCAACCCGACCCACGACATCTGGGTATCGCTCGCCTCGAATGAAGGGGTGATGAAGCTCATTGACTTCATGGTGCAGTTCGGTCAGATCTCTATCGGCATTGCACTCATTCTTGGTGTGGCTACGCGCTTCGCTGCAACGATGGGAGCGCTCATGATGACCCTTTTCTTCTTCGCTGCGTGGGACTTCGCCTACGGGATCGTGAACCAGCACTTCACCTATGCGGTGGTGACGTTCGGCCTTGCGGTCATTGGGGCAGGAAACTACCGCGGTGTTGATGCACACATTGGATCCCAGCTTCCAAGCTGGGCGCGAAAGTGGCTCGCGTCAGGAGAGCCGGCGGGCGCCTAAGGCCTACAGCGCGTCGGGACCACGACGCAGGCAGGCGACCCGACGGGCGCCTGCAGGATCGAGGTTGATCAGCGAGGGGACCGTCGCCGAACAGGCGGCGGTCCTTTCGCGACAGCGTGGATGGAAGCTGCACCCGGTCGGCGGGCTGAGCGGCGACGGAACGTCGCCCTCCAAGATGATGCGATCGCGCCGGTTACGACGATCGGGCTCCGGAACTGCTGAGAGGAGCGCCTGCGCGTACGGGTGCGACGGTGCGGTGAAGAGCTCTGCGGCAGGGGCGGTCTCGACGATCCGCCCGAGGTACATCACCGCAATCCGATCGCAAAGATGCTCCACTACCCCCAAGTTGTGGGCAATGAAGAGGTACGAGAGGCCAAGCTCCTTCTGCAACTCGGAGAGCAGGTTCAGCACCTGAGCCTGGATTGACACGTCGAGTGCCGATACTGGCTCGTCGAGCACCAACAGCTCTGGGTCGAGAACGAGGGCGCGAGCGATACCGATGCGTTGACGCTGACCGCCGGAGAACTCGTGTGGGTAGCGACGCGCGCTCTCTGGGCGCAGCCCAACCATGTCGAGCGCCTTCGCCACCTTCGCCTCGCGCTCCGCACCGCTCCCCAAACCGTGAATACGCAGCCCCTCGCCGACTGCATCGGCGACGGTTGCGCGCGGGTCGAGGCTCGCGAAGGGATCCTGGAATACGATCTGCGCGCGGCGACGGAACGCCTTCAGCGCGCTCCCCGTGAGCTTCGTGATATCGGTGCCGTCGAAGACGATGCTCCCCGCCGTCGGCTCGATAAGGCGAAGGATGAGTCGGCCGACCGTCGTCTTGCCGCACCCCGACTCGCCGACGAGGCCGAGCGTTTCGCCGCGGCGAACGTCGAAATCGATGCCGTCGACGGCGCGCACCTCGCCGACCTTGCGCTGCAGCGCGCCGGCCCGCACCGGGAAGGTTTTCGCGAGCCCGCGCACCTCGAGGATCGGTGCTGTACCACTCTTGGTGCTTACGACCTTCGCGCTGTTTGCGGCACTCATGCGCGCACCTCCTTGTCGTGCAGGAAGCAGCGCACCACGCTGCCGTCACCTGCACCGTGCGCCAGCAGATCGGGGTGGCGAGTGGTGCAGGCGGGGATTCCCGCCGCCTCTCGTTCGACGCAGCGATCGGCAAACCGGCAACCGGCGATCGGCTCCATGAGTGATGGAACCTGGCCCGGGATCACCTTCAGTTGCCCGCGACCGGT
>JBPCTG010000134.1:0-3138 GCA_051006395.1 Candidatus Limnocylindrus sp. | reverse complement strand
GCGCGCACCGCTGCCGCCTTCTGCTCGCCGCTCTGCGTCGGTGCCGCGAGTCGACCGGTGGCGAGATCTTCGCGAAGTTCAAGCGGCGTGCCGAGGGCGAGGTCCGCACCGATCCGTCGCGCGAACGCATCGCCGACCGACTGATATCCGCCAGTTGCCAGCACGAGTCGTGCCGCTGCGTGCAGGGTGCGCGCGTTTGCCGTCGCCGCCGCCACCGCCTCGATAGCGGCGATGCGTCGCGCCGGCCACAAGTGATGCTCGACGACCCACTCCCCCATCGCTGCAAGCTCGGCGGTGCTCGTGCCTGCAAGGAGGCGCGCCAAATCGCTCAACCAGCGCGCGCGAAATCGTTCTTTGCTCATGATGCCGAGGCGAGCCACGATCACGAGCGGCAGGCGCAGGGCCACGAAACGTCGCGCAGCAAGGCTTGGCCGGTACCTGCGGACCCAGTCGAGCACGCCACGCCACGTCTCGGCGGTGGTCAGGGTTCCATCCATGTCGCTGACGACGATGGGCTCGGGCGATGCATGAACCATGGACCAAGTATCGCCCGAAAAAATGAGAGGCGCCTGGGTTTCCCCAGACGCCTCTCAACGCGATCCTCGACGGATCGCTATGCGTTACGCCTTCTTGGCAGCCTTGCGGCGGCGGCGCTTCGGAGCGGCCTTCTTGGCAGTGCTCTTCTTCGCAGCCTTGCGGCGGCGGCGCTTCGGAGCGGCCTTCTTGGCAGTGCTCTTCTTCGCAGCCTTGCGCTTCTTGCGCTTGGCCGGGGCCTTCTTCGCGACGGCCTTCTTAGCGACCTTGCGCTTCTTGGCAGCAGGCTTACGCTTCGCAGCGGCCTTTCGCTTCTTTGCAGCCATTTCTGACCTCCACTCTGGTGGGCCCGTAATCGGACCCCCCATAACTCCGCCCCGAAATACGGGGCTTGTGGAAAAGTAAAACACAATGTGGATAACCGCAACCCTGTTGCGCAAGATGTATTTAGAGGGGGGGCGGGGGCGGTCTACCGGCGTTGTCAAGACCCCTATTTGGCCCCGACTTTTTGCCATTTTTGGGCCTTTGGCGACAACGGTGACGGGACGGATGCACAATTGGCGCGCGCCGGTGCAGCTCGCAACGCAGCGAACGCAAAAAACGCGCAAAAGTGCGATTTCGTGCGAGAAATCAGGGTTTTTCAAGTTTGCTTGGTGACGCGGACAGGCCCAGGGCAGCGACTAACCGCCCCGGTTTTGCTCGCTTTCTACGGCCGGCGCCGCCGCGACGGCGCATTGCCGCGCATCTGCCGGCACGTGGCATGACGGAGACCTGCGCTGTCGCCTCAGTGGCTAAGGCGACGACCCTGGAGAGGGGTCGGCGGGGGGTCGACCGCGGCGAACGGTGCACACCTTGACCCCTCGCCCCCTTCCCCGTAGGGTGGGCGTATGCACCGACACCGCTATTACTTTCGATACCCGGCATGACCCGCCTCGACGCATAAGCGTCGGACCGGCGGTCCTGCCGGGATGGAGCAGAGGCGAGACCTCTGCTCCTTTCTTTTTCCCCAAGTGAACTCGCTCGGCGAGACGAAGTGAGTGGAGACAAAGATGTTTGTACGAATGAAGCAAGGGTCGAGCAAAGCGGAAGCCGACGCGGTGCGCGCGCGGGCCGTTGCGGCGGGCCTCAACGTGTACGAAGACAACGGAGGCGGGGCAACGACCCTCGCGATCCTCGGGCCAGCCGGCCAGGGGGCCACCCTTGCCGACGAACTGACGAAGCTCCCTGGCGTTGCTGAGGTCGCGAAGGCGACGCGTCAGTATCGACTCAGCTCACGCGAGTTCCGATCGGTCCCCACCGTCGTGAAGGTGCGCGACACCGAAGTCGGTGGCGGCAGCCTGACCCTCATGGCGGGACCCTGCTCAATCGAATCCGAAGAGCAGCTCTTCGAAGTTGCTGCGGGGGTCAAGGCTTCGGGGGCAACGCTCCTACGCGGCGGCGCATTCAAGCCGCGCACCAGCCCGTACGCCTTTCAGGGGCTCGGCCTTGACGGGCTGAAGCTCCTCGCGCGGGCGCGCGAGAAGACCGGGCTCCCGATCATCACCGAGGTGATGGAACCGGCGCAGGTCGACATGGTCGCCGAGTTCGCCGACGTGCTGCAGATCGGCACACGCAACATGCAGAACTTCTCGCTTCTCAACGCCGTGGGTCGCACTCGCATGCCGGTGATGTTGAAGCGCGGCCTTTCGGGGACGATCGACGAGTGGCTCCTCGCCGCCGAATATGTGCTCGCCGCGGGGAACAGCCAGGTGATCCTTTGCGAGCGCGGGATTCGCACCTTTGAGACGGCGGCGCGGAACACCCTCGACCTGAACGCGGTGCCGATCCTTCGAAGGCTCACCCACCTGCCGGTAATCGTCGACCCGAGCCACGCAACGGGGAAGCGCTGGATGGTCGCCCCGATGTCGTACGCCGGCGTGGCCGCCGGCGCCGACGGGATCATGGTCGAGGTGCACCCGCGGCCAGAAGAGGCGTGGTCGGACGGCGAGCAGTCGCTCACCCTGCCGATGTTCGCGAAGCTCGCTGGTGAGCTGCGGACCATCCACGCGGTCACCGCACCGCTCAACGCCGCGGCGGAGTAACCGTGCCACGCACCGTGCGCCCCGCCGCGCGCCTCCGCGGCGAGTTGCGCCTCCCAGGCGATAAGTCGATCAGCCACCGGGCGCTGCTCTTTGCAGCGATCGCGGCCGGGGAGACACTGATCATCGGCGCGGGCGACGGTCACGACGTGCGCTCAACGGCCGGAGTCATCGGCGCCCTCGGCGCCGAGGTGGAGCGACTCCCCGCCGCCCCCGACGACGCGCCCGGCACGGCGCGCTGGCGCGTGCGCTCCCCTGGCCGCGACGGGCTCCACTCCGTCGCTGGCGGCGGGAGCCTCGACTGTGGCAACTCTGGGACCACGATGCGCCTCGGCGCAGGACTGGTTGCGGGGATCTCTGGAACCCATCGTCTCGATGGCGACGCATCGTTGCGCCGACGCCCGATGGGCCGCGTCCTAGAGCCGCTCCGCGCCATGGGGGTTGCGGCGAGCGGCGGCGGGCGCGACACGGCGCCACTCGAGATCACCGGCGGCGGCCTCAACGGCATCAGTTGGAGCCCCGCCAC
>JBPCTG010000133.1:0-3189 GCA_051006395.1 Candidatus Limnocylindrus sp. | reverse complement strand
TCTTCCCAGACGCAGCAGCCCGCCGCGACCATCTCGCCCAACCCAGCGACCATCGATCGCGAAACGATCGCCCCGCCCTTCTTCCGCGCCCCCGCCCCCGCGGCGCCACGCGTCCTTCCACACTCCGACTCGATCTTCGACTCCCCCGCGGCGCAAGCTCCAGCGCCTCGACCGATTCCAGCGCCGACCCCAACACCAAACCCAACGCCGACACAAGAGCAGCCGATCGTCGGCTATGCGGCTGCGCCGAGCGCGGAGCGTGACCAGCTGCTCAAGGCGAACGCCCGCGAGCGCACCCTCGGCGCAGCGCGCGAATCACTCGGCGCTGCGATCGATGCGATGGCAACACTGCTCGCTAGCGACGAGGCCCGCGCCAGCCTGAACGACCTTGACCGCGCAAACATGGCGAAGTGGCTACAGATCGCGAGAATCAAGCTCGACAACCTCGCGGCGCTGATGCGTCAGGGGCGATAACCAGGGCTTCGCGCAAGGGCGCATGCCCCACGGCGGCAAGGACTAGATGTAGACGACCTCTTCGAAGGTCGCGACAAGGAAATCAACGAGGCGATCACGACCCCCCTTCGGGTCGGCGGCGCGAATCCCTGGGACGAGCGACCAGAGCGCCACAGCGGGGAAGATCAGGCGTCCATCAATATCGCGCCCCATCGTGACGGCTGGTCCTCCGCCAAGGGTGTAGGCGCCAGCGAGCGCATCGTCATCGAGTCCGGTTGCGCGGGAGAGTTCGTGGATCACGGTCGCCACTCCGCGACGTTTGGCGATGTCACGCAGTGATCCAGTGACCCAGGCATCGATCTGCGCATCGCTCTGCTCGCGCAGCTTGGCGCGGTAGGCCAGCGGGGTCTCGCTCAGTCCGTTTGCGACCATCAGCACCCCCACTGCACTTGCGATTAGAAATGGCTCCGGCGGTAGGGCTCGAACCTACGACCTAGCGGTTAACAGCCGCCCGCTCTACCACTGAGCTACGCCGGAAGATCGCCACGGCGAACCGCGGCGAGGGCGATTCTAGCAGGGCTGCGCGTGGCCTCTCGGCTGTCGGGCAATGGGGCTCAGCGCGAGCCGAAATCGCGCCCCGCGCCACGAGAGCGGCGGTCACGATCGAGAGCCGCCTTCCGTGCCAAGGTGGCCGCGCCGATCGACGTCAATCGTTGGCGCAGCCAGAGCACGTAGAAGAGCGGTCCCAGAACGGGGAGCCCGATAAGCGGGAGCACCGACCAGAAGAGTGGGCGCGGCAGCCCAGGAAGCAGATCCATCTCTCGGATCACACGAAGGGTCGGAAGCCACCAGGCAGCGACGATGAGTGCGAGCACGATCAGGTCTTGCATGGTTCCACCCTACCGCCTTGCGACAAAGAGAGGGACCCGAGCCCCACCAGGGGCTCGGGTCCCTCCAACGATCCGCGGCGCATCGCGCCTCAGATCACCAGGTACGAGTTAGCGGCGCTTCGACTTGGCCGCAGGCGTGCGACCCGGGGTCGCAATGTTCTGCGACTTGATCACCGCCGTGAACAAGAAGTAGTACAGGAACGCGAAGACAACCCCGAGTCCGAGGATGCCCAGCGGGCCCATGTTACCGCCCGTCGAAGCGTTCGACGCCAGGGTGAAGTTCAACAGGTAGTCGATCAACCCTGCCGAGAAGCCGAACCCCTGGACCCAGTCGAGCTGGGCGCAGATGGCGAGGGCCACACCAGCGAGGAGACCGTGCACCGCAAAGAGCACGGGCGCCGCGTAGGCGAAGCTGAACTCGATCGGCTCCGTAATGCCGGTGAGGAACGAGGTGAATCCGGCCGAGGCCATGATCGACCCGGTCGACGCCTGCTCCTTCTTGTCCGCCGCGCGATAGATCGCGAGGGCGGCTGCCGGGAGGCCGAACATCATCACCACGAACCAACCCGCCATGAAGGCGCCAGCGGTCGGGTCGCCCGCGAAGAAGCGGTTGAGGTCGCCGTTGACGACCGTACCGTCAGCCTTCGTGAAGGAGCCGAGCTGGAACCAGACGAACGTGTTCAGGATGTGATGCAGCCCCACGAGGAGGAGCATGCGATTGGCGAAGCCGTAGAGGATGAGGCCGATGGCACCCATCGTCACGATCGCGTCGCCAAAGCTTTGAATCGCCTGCCCGATCGGCGGCCAGACGAAGCCC
This sequence comes from Candidatus Limnocylindrus sp., assembly GCA_051006395.1. GTDB lineage: Bacteria > Chloroflexota > Limnocylindria > Limnocylindrales > Limnocylindraceae > Limnocylindrus. Next base: position 1,029 of record JBPCTG010000133.1, on the reverse strand, counting down.
GCCACGATACCGGCTGCCACCGACGCGAACGCGGTGACGATCGGCACGAAGCGACGGCCAGCGAAGAAGCCGAGGTAGCTCGGCAGCTTCACGTCTTTGTAGTTGTTGTACGCCCAAGCGGCGATTACGCCGATCAGGATTCCGCCGAAGACGGACATGTTCACCTTCGCCGGCGCCTCAACCTTGTTGAGGACGTCGATGAGCGAGCCCACGCCGTTGATCTTGGCGAGGATCTGGTAGCCCACCGCTGCGCCGAGCGCAGCCACCCCAGCACCCTCGGTGAGGCCGACGGCCACGCCGATGGCGAAGAGGAGCGCCAGGTTGCCGAATACGGCATCGCCGGCGATGGTCATGACATTCCAGACCACGGTGAGGGCGGTCCCGTCAGCGACCTTCAAGTCGCCGCTCAGGAGCACGCCGAAGCGGAGCAGCAGGGCTGCAGCCGGCAGCACTGCGATCGGGAGCATCAACGCCTTCCCGATCTTCTGAAGTTGATCCAACATCCCTCCGTACCTCCATGCAGGCGGGGTCCATCGGCCTAACGGCCGGCGGACCCCCGCTAGGCGAAGGGTACCTGCCAGGTAGCGGCGCGGCAAGGGAATTGGTGAAGGTCTCGCAACAATGCCGCCTGAAAGCCCCCCCGCAGCACCGAGCGGGAGACGATTCGAGCGTGCTGGGGGCTGCTAGGCAGAGGCGGGAAGCAGATCGAGGAGTGGCTCACCTGGGGTGATCCGACCCCCCAGCGGCGCGAGGAGGCTCACCCTTTGGCCGGCAATCGCGATGACTGGGGAGATGAGGTTGATCCCCCTCCCCCGCAGGGCGGCCACCTGAATCTCGACAAGTGGGGTTCCCGCGGCGACGCGATCCCCCTCGACGACCAGGACTCGGAACCCCTCGCCGTGCAGCTCGACGGTATCGATGCCGAAGTGGAGCAGGATCGGCCCGACCTCCCCATCGATCACCATCGCATGCCCGCCAGGGAAGAGCTTGGCAATCACTCCGTCGCACGGGGCGTGGGCCGTGAGGAGT
>JBPCTG010000132.1:0-1021 GCA_051006395.1 Candidatus Limnocylindrus sp. | reverse complement strand
AAAGCCGTTGATGTCGCCCGACTCGAGTGCAGCGATCCCCATCGCGAGTCGGCTCGCGTTGTGCGCGGCGTCGGCGAGCGGCACCTTCGCGGGGAGCGCCGCGCGCATCAGCGCCGTTGGCAGCTCAAGGTCGGGGATGAGCACAACAAAGATCGCCCCCTCGGGAACGTCGATGAGGCGCGCGGTGAGGTCGCCGAGGTAGCGGCCGCTCGCCACGAGGCCGCCGAAGAGTGCGGCGGCGGCGTTGTCGGGATGCCCCTCTGCGGCGTCGCCCTCTTCAAGGAGAGCGTCGAGCAGGTCGTCGGGAAAGTGTTCGCTCACGGGGCCGTGCGCGCCGTTCCCCGTGCGCGCTGGGTCGACGAGTGCCGCCCCCGCCACCAGGCCCGCGATCGTTGCCGCGGCGGAAGAGCCGAGGCCGCGCGCGAGGGGGATGCGGTTCTCCATGATCAGTTCAATCGCCAGGCGCTCAGCGCCCGCGAGGCCCGCCGCGGCGGCACCGCGATAAAAGGCGGCGGCAACGGCGTTGCGCCCATCGGCGTGGAGGGTCTTCTCGCCCTCACCAACGATGGTGCAGCGCACGGCGCTCCCACCGGTTCCGACCAGCCCCGTGACGCGCGCCGTCACCAGGTTGCGCAGGTCGAGGGCGAGGCCGAGCACGTCGTAGCCGGCGCCTAGATTCGCCACGGTCGCGGGCGCGGAAACGGTCACGCTACGGCCGACGAATCCTTCGAGCGACGTGGGTGCAGCGGCGCGTGTCACTAGCTCACCAGCCGAGCGCCGCGCGCACGCCCGCAAGGGTCGCGGGCGCGGTGCGAATCTCGCCGATCAGACGCGCGGCGCTCTCTGGATCCTTTAGGCCGAATCCCGTCATCACCGCAACGATGCGCGACGAGCCGTCGATCGTTCCCGCGGCGATCGCGTTGCGCAGGCCCGCGATCGGCGCGGCACATGCGGGCTCGACGAAGATGCCACCGAGACGCACGATCTCCTCTTGCGCGCGCAAGATCTCGGCGTCGCTCAC
>JBPCTG010000131.1:0-2816 GCA_051006395.1 Candidatus Limnocylindrus sp. | reverse complement strand
GCCGATCGACTCGAGGTTTACCGGTGCGCCAGCGCGTGCACCGTCGAAGTCGACGAGGTGGATCAGCGATGCTCCGCGGTCAACGAAGGCGCGAGCGATGCGCGCCGGTTGGTCGGTCGGCGCACCGACGCCTGTCGCGGCGCCTGGCCAGTACACGATCCGCGAGCGGCCGCGATCAAGGTCAATCGCCGGGACGATCCTCATCTACGCGCTGAACTCTCTACGGCACTCGTTGCGGAAGGCAGGATCAGCTTCAGGCTGATGCGCGGAGCGCCTCGCGCGTCGCCGCGATCGTCGCGTCGATCTCAGCGTCGCCGATGCCGTAATGGGTGACGGCGCGAATCTGGCCGTGTGGATAGGCGACCATCAATACACCGCGCTTCTCGAGCTGCTCCAAGAACTTTTCGCGTCGCTTCACGCCACCCTCGACCTTGAAGATCACGAAGTTCGTTGCCACGCGCGCAGGGTCGAGTCGTTCGCCGTTCGGTTGCGCGATGTGCCCAGGGCTGAGAACACCAGGCATCTCCGTCATCGCCTCCGCGAGGCGTCGGGCGTTCACGTGGTCGTCGGCGAGGCGCTGCACAGTGCCCTCGGGACCATCGGAGAGGGCAACAAGTCCTGCGGCGGCAAGGATCCCCACCTGCCGCATGCCACCACCGAGCAGCTTGCGGGCGCGACGCGCCATCCAGATGAACTCCTTGGAGCCAACGACCACGCTGCCGATCGGTGCGGCGAGCCCCTTGCTCAAGCAGAAGCTCGCGGAGTCTGCGTCGCGCACGAGATCGCGCACCGGCACGCCGAGCGCAATTGCCGCGTTGAAGAGGCGCGCGCCGTCGACATGGATCGGAATCTTCTTCGCGGCGAGTCGGCCGCGCAGCGCCTTCATGTAGGCGGGGGTGATCGGTCGGCTGAAGGTGTGGGCGTGACAGTTCTCTACGACGACGAGACTCGTGATCGCGGAATGGGGATCGCTCCCATCTTGGATCGCCTCCTCGATGGCGTCGAGCGGCATCTCGCCATCTGGTGTCTCGGCGATCGGTCGGAGGCCGGCGCCAACGACCACGGCGTAGTTCGCCGCCTCGTCGTTTGGAATGTGCCCTTCGGCCGGAGTGATCACTTCGCCGCCGCGCGCCACGTGCGCCATAAGGCTCACAAGGTTCCCCATCGTCCCCGACGGCACGAAGAGTCCCGCCTGTTTGCCGAGTAGATCCGCCGCGCGCTCCTCGAGCGCCACTACGGTTGGATCGTCTTCGAAGACGTCGTCGCCCACCTCGGCGCTCGCCATCGCGGCGCGCATCTCTGGCGTTGGGTGCGTCACGGTGTCAGAGCGCAGGTCGATGCGACCCGTCCCACCGTGCCGTTTCGCTGCGTCAGCTCCGTATCCCATGTGCGGATCGTAGCGGTCTGCTCCCGCTTCGCGCCGCAGCTCACGCACGCGGGGATCACCTGACCCTCGTCGGTTGCCCTAGCCGCTCGTGGGGGGCTCTGGTAGGCTTCGCAGTCCTGTCGCGGACCCGTGGTGTAGCGGCCCAACATGCCAGCCTGTCACGCTGGAGATCGCCGGTTCGAATCCGGTCGGGTCCGCCAGGTACTCTCCCTGCCGCGCCCTGCGGCCCGATCCTCCCCTGATACGATCGCGCCATGCCGCGCGAGATTCCAGTGACCGACGGGTTTCCACCCAGCGAGCGAACGCGGGTGCGACGCCTTCCCGACCGCGGGCTCTACGAACGCGCAGAGATCTACCCGATCATCGACGCGGCGCTCACGTGCACCGTGGCCTATGTGATTGACGGGGCGCCGTACGCCACCCCCACCGCGCACTGGCGAGACGGCGACCGCATCTACTGGCACGGCTCTGCGGCGAGTCGATTCCTGCGCTCTGTTGTTGGAGGCGAGGTCTGTATTTCGGTGCACCTCGCCGATGGGATCGTGTTGGCGCGGAGCGGATTCGACAGTTCGATGAACTACCGATCGGCAACGCTCTTCGGAGTATGCGAGGAGATCACCGGTGACGAGAAGGTGCAGCAGCTCGACGCGTTCGTCGAAAAGCTCGCACCTGGCCGCTCAAAGGAGCTGCGACGATCGCACGACCAGGAGTTGAAGGCGACCACAATGCTTGGCATGGACATTCGCGAGGCATCAGCGAAGGTGCGCGACGGCGGGATCGGCGATCACCCCGACGACGCACAGGAGCGCGTCTGGGCTGGCGTGGTCGCAATCGAGACGCGTCTCACCGCGCTGAATCCCGATAGGGATACACCCGTACTCGTGGATCCATCCCCTGAACTGCGCGCGCTCATCGGCAAAAAGCTGTGACCGCTGCGGGGATTGACCGCGCCGCGATCGCAGCGCTGGCATTTCTCGTCGTCGGCTACTCGCTCGCGATTGGTGATGCGATCACGCCATCGGCAGGTTGGGCGTGGCTCGGCGTTGCGCTGATCCTGCTCGGTGCCAGTGCGGCGCGCGTGCGAATCGGCGCTCGCGCCTCGCGCTACGGCGTGGCAGTTGGATGTACATCGCTCATCTTGGCGTTGCTCCGTATCAGCGGCGCGATCGCCGAGGTGAATGTGGTGCTGGCGCTGGCAACTGTGGCATTGCCGATCATCGCGGTGCGAATATCTCGGCGTTAGCCGCCGGAGATCTGCTCTCCGCCGTCGATCGTAATCGTATTCCCCGTCACCCAGCTCATCCCCGGAGCCGAGAGCGCCACGATTGCAGCGCCTACATCGTCGGGAGTGGTGAGCCGCCTCCCTGGATGCTTCTTCATTACAACGTCGATCCAATCTTGGCTCCCTGGGATCTTGCGCAGCGCGGGG
>JBPCTG010000130.1:0-4218 GCA_051006395.1 Candidatus Limnocylindrus sp. | reverse complement strand
GCCCCGCCGACTCGAGTGAGCCGTGCAGCTGCACGGTGCCGGCGAGATCGAGAAACGCCTCGTCGATCGAGACCTGCTCGATGACCGGGCTCCACGCGTCGAGCACTTCCATCACCTCGGCCGATGCCGCCGCGTAGCGTTCGTGACGTGGCTCAACAAGGATGAGTTGCGGACAGCGCATGCGCGCGAGCTTCGTTGACATCGCAGCGCGTACGCCAAAGGCGCGCGCCTCGTAGCTCGCAGCGCAGACGATGCCCCGCTGGCCGTCGCTGTAACCGACGGCGACCGGTCGCCCTTTCAGGCGCGGGTCATCGAGAATCTCGACCGACGCGAAGAACGCATCAAGGTCGACGTGAAGGATGCGGCGCGGCGCCGCGGTCGTCGTGGTCAGCCTTTCGGCTCGACGACGACCGTCACCTCGGCAACAAGGTGCGCGGCGACCTTCACCTGCACCTTATAGGTGCCGAGATGCTTCAGCGGCTCGTCGAGCAGGATCTGATGCTTGTCGACGTCGATCCCGCGGCGGTCAAGCGCCTCGGCGATCTCCTTGGTGGTGACGGAGCCGAAGAGCTTGCCGCCCTCGCCAACCTTCACTCCGAGAGTGAGGATTGTCGAGCTGATCCGCTGCGCCGCCGCCTCAGAGTCGGCCTTGGCGCGGTCGCGCTTGGCGCGCCCGGCGGCGATCTCATCAGCCACCTTCTTCGCCGCACCCCCGATTGCGGGGATCGCGAGGCCGTTGGCGATCAGGTGGTTTCGGGCGTAGCCGTTCGCCACCTCCTTGAGGTCGCCTGCCTTCCCCACCTTGGGAACATCCGCGGTCAAGATCACCTTCATCGTCTGCTCCTCACCACTACGGCCGCCTCAGCCCCGGCCTGGGCAACCCTAGGAGCCCTAGGGTCGGTCGGGGGGATTCTCGCACACCCACCCCCTTGACAGGGAACATCTGTTCTATGACACTGGCTGTGCCGAACAGATGTTCTATCGGCGGAGCGGCCCTGAGGGGCAGGAGGAAACGGTCATGGCGATGCAGCAGATTCAGCCGGTAGATGTCGAGGTGACCGCGCACTGGCGCACCGGCGCCCCCACCGCGCTGCGCTTCGCTGGGGTCGAGCGCGCCGTTACCCGCCTCCTCGCTGTGCGACGAGAGCACGGGGTCTACCCCGCGGCGACGGGACCGCGCACCCTCTTCGAGCTCGAGACCGAAGACGCCTCCCTGGTCGTGAGTTTCGCACGACGCAGCCGCACCTGGCGCATCGAGGCATTCGACGATTCGTGGCGCACCCTCCCGTTCGCCTCGACCGTCGAGGTGGCAAGCGGAGTACTCGTCGGCGCGTAGCCGCTCACGTCTCGCGTGCAGTCGCCCCGCCACGTCGCGGAGATCGCGCGCACATCGGTAGGATGGTCGTGATGAACGACCGCAGCAGCGCACCCCTCGCCGACTACCTCGCCGCACTCGCGGCGCCAACCCCTGCGCCCGGTGGCGGATCGGCCGCGGCGATCTGCGCCGCCGCCGCCGCCGCGCTCGTTGGAATGGTGGCTGGCCTGTCGCTCGACCGCGATCCGAACGGTGCTGATGCTGCGCGACAACGTGCCGCGATCGCGACGGCGACGGCCGCGCGAACGAAACTCACCGCCCTTGCGAACGACGACGAGGTCGCATACGGAGCATTCATCGCCGCACTTCGACTGCCGAAGGACGACGACGCCGCACGAGCTGCACGGAGCGACGCACTCTCTCGCGCCGCACTTACCGCGGCGCAGGTCCCGCTTCGCGTGATCGAGGCGTGCGCCGACGTTGCCGAGGCGGCATCGTCGCTCGCGAATCGCACCATTGCCGCCGCGGCGAGCGACCTTGAGGCGGCACTACGTCTTAGCGGCGCAGCCGCGCACATCTCCGCCGAAAACGTCGAGGTGAATCTCCCCTACGTTGAATCGGCGGATGAGCGCGTGCGCCTTGCCAACGCCTGTGCTGCGGCGCTCACCCGAGTGGATCGCGTTGCGCTCGCTGACCGCTAAAGCGCGATCAGCGGAGCTTGCCGCAGCGGCAGCGCTCTCAGTAGCCGCAGCCACGTCGGCGCGCGGCGGCCGGGCTCCGATTCTCGCCGCAGTCATCGCGACCGACGAACCTGACGCGCGCATCTACATGGAGCGGCTGTTCAAAGCGGCAGCGGCGGCCGGCATGGGGGTCCGCACGGTACAGCTATCGGCGACTGCGAGCGAGGCCGAGATCGCAGGTGCACTCGCCACGCTTTCGGCCGACGATGACGTTGCGGGGATCATCCTGCAGTCGCCGCTCCCCGCAGGCGTCAATCGTGATCGTGTCGCGGCGTCGATTGCTCTCGAAAAAGATGTCGATGGCCTCACCGTCGCGAACGTGGCGCGACTTGACTCGGGCGATACAAGCGGCCCGCTCCCTGCAACGGCGGCGGCGGTGATGGAGCTGCTGCGCGCGCACAATATTACAATCGCCGGCCGCCACGCCGTAGTGGTTGGGCGCAGCTCCGTTGTGGGGCGACCGGTGGCGCAACTACTGCGTCTCGCTGGCGCGTTGGTTGAAGTCGTGCACACGGGGACCCCTGACATGGGTGCAGTCACAAGAGAGGCGGAGATCCTCGTCGTCGCCGCTGGGGTGCGCGGCCTGGTGCGCGGCGAACACGTCGCTCGCGGCGCCGTGGTGATCGATGTGGGAATCCATGCGGTGGGCGAGCAGATCTACGGCGATGTCGATGGTGCGAGTGTCGCCGATGCGCTCGGGCCCGACGGAGCGCTGAGCCCCGTGCCAGGAGGGGTTGGGCCGCTCACGAACGCGATCCTCGTCCTGCAGGCCGCGCGCGCCGCCGAACGAGGCGCTGGAGCGTAGACTCCGCGCATGGGATTCCCTTCTGACCTTGAGATCGCGCGAAGCGTCACTCCGAAGCCGATCGGCGAGATCGCCGCGACGCTCGGGTTCACCGATGACGAGGTGGAGCCGTACGGCCGAACGAAGGCGAAGATCTCCATTGAAGGGATCGAGCGACTCGAGAGAGCGGGGCGCCGCGGCAAGTACGTCGTTGTAACGGCGATCACCCCCACACCGCTCGGCGAAGGGAAGACCACCACCACCGTCGGCCTCGCGCAGGGGCTCAACGTTATTGGGCGCAAGGCAACCGTCGCGATCCGCCAGCCGAGCCTCGGCCCCGTCTTCGGTATCAAGGGGGGCGCCGCAGGAGGCGGCTACAGCCAGGTGATCCCGATGGAGGAGTTCAACCTTCATCTCACCGGCGACGTCCACGCCATCGGCGCGGCACACAACCTTGCCGCAGCCTTCCTCGACAACCATCTGCATCACGGCAACGCTCTCGGCATCGACCTGCGTGCCATCACGTGGCCGCGCGTCGTCGATATCAGCGATCGCGCGATCCGCAAGACGATCATCGGGCTCGGCGGACGCGAGAACGGCGTCGTGCGCGAGTCCGAGACGGTGATCACGGTTGCTAGTGAAGTGATGGCGGTGCTCGCCCTCGCATCCGATCTCGCCGATCTGCGCGCCCGGCTCGGCCGCATCGTCGTCGCCGACACGGTCGATGGGCGCCCAGTCACCACCGAAGACCTGAAGGTCGCTGGCGCCATGGCGGCGCTCCTGCGCGACGCGATCAAGCCGAACCTGCTGCAGACGCTCGAGGGGGGCCCCGCCTTTGTGCACGCAGGCCCGTTCGCGAACATTGCGCACGGGAACAATTCGATCCTCGCCGACCGCGCGGCGCTCGCCACGAGCGAGATCGTGGTCACCGAGGCGGGATTCGGCGCTGACATGGGCGCCGAGAAGTTCTTCGACATCAAGTGCCGCGCATCGGGACTTGCGCCAGACGCTGCGGTGATCGTGTCGACGGTGCGCGCGCTCAAGATGCACGGCGGCGTTGGCAAGATCGTTGCGGGGAAGCCGCTCGACCCCGCGCTGAACGCCGAGAATGTTGCGGCGGTAACCGCTGGCGCGCAGAACCTCGCTAAGCAAATCGAGAACGTGCGCGCCTTCGGCATCCCTGCCGTCGTTGCGATCAACGCCTTCCCGACGGACACGCCAGCAGAGCACGAGGCGATCCGAGTGGCAGCGCTCGCCGCCGGCGCCCGCGCCGCCATTGTCTCGACTCATTTCACCGATGGCGGCAAGGGGGCGGCGAAGCTCGCAGAGGCGGTATGGGAAGCCGCGTCGTCGGGCGAGGCACACTACGCGCCGATCTA
>JBPCTG010000129.1:0-5650 GCA_051006395.1 Candidatus Limnocylindrus sp. | reverse complement strand
TGCTGAGCGGCGGCACGCACTGGACTGCGCGATCGCTATTCGCCCTGACGCCAGCGCTCGTGCTCCGTTGGATCGTGAGGCGTTGGTAATTCTCGTCGACGATATTTGGACGAGCGGAGCGACGTTTGAGGCTGCGGCACGAGAGCTCACTGCAGCCGGCTGGCAGCACATCGCGGCAGTAGCGGTCGCGCGCGAGCCGCTTCGTGTGCGACAGGGCACTCCAGCGGGGGCCGTGTGATCGTGATGGTGCAGTAATCCCCGTGTTGGCATGCAAGACCGCGCGGCACGTGTCACGATCGCGCCATGTCACCGACGCCCCGCAAGCCAACAACAACTCCCGCGCCTGCTGCACGGCGCCGTCTCAAGCCATCAGCGCCCCCCGCCGCTGTTGGGCGCCTCGACCGCATGCTCGGTGCGCACCTTGCCGCTGGTCCTGGGTTGGTGAAAGCGGCAGATCGCGCCGCGGCGGTCGGCGCAATGGGGCTGCAAATCTTTACCGGCAACCCCACCGGTTGGGCGCGTCGTGCCGAACTCCCGAAGGAGCTCCCCGCCTTTCGCGCGCGCATGAAGGAGCTCGGCTTTGGCCCACTTGCCGTACACGCTGCGTATCTCGCCAACCTCGCCGGACCGAATCCGGTCTTTCGTGAAAAGACCGTCGAATTGTTGCGCCATGAGCTTCGTGTGGCACCCGAGTACGGAGCCTCGTTCGTTAACGTGCACATTGGGTCACACATGGGTACGGGAATCGATGCGGGCGTCAAGCGCGTCGCTGAGGCGGTGGAGAAGATCCTCGATGCTGTTCCACGCGACGAGGAGAGCGCCCTCTTGGTGCTCGAGAACTCCGCGGGTGGCGGCAACGGCATTGGTGAGAGCGTCGAAGAGTTGATCCAGATCCACGAAGCGATGGCCGCGCGTGGTGTCGACATGGAGCGCGTCGGCTACTGCATCGATTCGGCGCACCTGTGGGGCGCTGGGGTTGCTCTCGCCGACGATGAAGACGTGGAGCGCCTTGTGCGCGAGTTTGATCGACGCATCGGCCTCGAAAAGCTCGTGATGATCCACTACAACGACAGCAAGGCGACGCATGGATCGAAGCTCGACCGCCATCAACACATCGGCGGTGGCGAGGTCGGCGCACGTGGACTCGCAGCGCTCATCAGCCACCCGCGCCTTGCGCACGTGAACTACTACCTTGAGACGCCAGGGATGGAGGAGGGGTGGGATCGCCTCAACATCGATCGCTCGCTGCAGCTGGCGCAGGGGAACCTGAAGCTCAAGCCACTCCCCGCTGAATCACCCGCCGCAACGGCGAAGAAGCCAAAGGTAAAGAAGCCAGCTCCGCGAACGAAACCAACGTCTGTGGCAAAGAAGGCTGCGGTAAAGGCGAAGCGCGGGCGCTAACTCCCGAACGTCGCTCCGGGCGCAATGCGGCGGTTGCCGCGCGCAGCGTTGATCACCTTTGCGACTGGTGTGATGAGCCGTGCGAGCGTGGCGCCGCGTCCGTTGATCGTTTGAATCTCCCCGTGCAGCGCAGCGCGCAGGCCAAGGAGCGTTGAGGGATCGCCGGTAAGGATTGTTGCCGCACCGCCGACCTCGAGAATCGTGTGCGCGTCACTCGAGGCGACGGCAGGGATGCCGCGCTCTGCGGCGAGCGCCACTGCGCGGGCATTGCCGCCAGGGGCAACGAGTCGGGCGTTCCACCCTTCGATCCAGTCGACCTGCGTCAAGAGGGCGAGGGCTGCCTCGTCGCGCAGCAGCGAGCCGCGCCATGAGTCAAACGGGTGCGGCACGCCGACGGCGCCGCCCTGCGCGCGAATGGCGGCGATCGCTTCGGCTGCGGGGAGACCTGCGGCAATCGGCCGTTCGATGAAGAGCGCGATGAGATCGCCCTCGCGGGTGCGAACCTCAGATCCAACGAGCACCTGGATCCCAGGGACCCGCGCATCACGGGCGCGCTGCGCCCCGTCGACGCGGTCGTGATCGGTGATCGCAAGGTGGGTTATGCCACGTGCCGCCGCGGCGCGCACGACTGCGATCGGGTCGCTCAGTGAATCGAAGCTCGCGCTCGTGTGGCAGTGCAGGTCAACGATCGGGCGCCCCTGCCAGCGATCCGCCGCGGCGGCCATCGCGCGCTCGGCCTGACTACTCGTGGCTGGTGAGCGACTTGGCGAACACGTCGAAGTGTTCGAGGGCGATCCCCGTCCCCTTCGCGACGCACGAGAGCGGGTCGGGTGCAACGTGTGCGGCAACGCCGGTGACCGTGGTGATGAGGCGATCCATGTTGCGCAGGAGCGCGCCACCGCCAGAGATGACGATCCCCTTATCGATGATGTCGGCGCTGAGCTCTGGTGGCGTCTGCTCCAACACCGAGCGCACGGCGTCGGTGAGGTTGCGGAGCGGCACCTCAAGCGCTTCGGTGATCTCGGTCGAGCTGATGGTGACTTCGCGCGGCAGGCCGGCGATCATGTCGCGCCCCTTCACGCTCATCGTCAGCTCCTTGTCCATGGTGACAGCACTGCCGATGTCCATCTTCACCTGCTCGGCGGTGCGGTCGCCGATCATCAGGTTGTACTTGCGCCGAATGTAGAGGGCGATCGCCTCGTCGAAGCGGTTGCCGCCGACACGGTGGCTCTTCGACACCACGATCTCGGAGAGGGAGAGTACGGCGATCTCGGTGGTGCCACCGCCGATGTTCACGATCATGTTCCCCGACGGTCCGCTGATCGGCAGCTCCGCGCCGATCGCTGCTGCCATCGGCTCTTCGATGAGATACGCCTTGCCGGCACCAGCTTGTCGCGCCGCGTCAAGCACGTAGCGCTTCTCTACCGAGGTGGAGCTCGCTGGAACGCTCACGAGCACATCGGGTCGCCCGAAGGAGAGCTTCCCCGCCGTCCCCTTCTTGATGAAGTACCGCAGCATCGCTTCGGTGACCACGTAGTCGGCGATCACGCCGTCGCGCAACGGTCGAACCGCGGTCATGCCGCCAGGGGTTCGGCCAATCATCTCACGCGCCTCGTTGCCGACCGCCAAGATGCGATCACCGTCGCCGATCACCACGACGCTCGGCTCGCGCACGGTAATGCCGCGCCCTTGAACAAAGACGAGGATGTTGGCGGTGCCGAGATCGATGCCGATCTTCATCGTGGCTCCTCTTCGCTCTCGTGGGTCAGGTCGGCCCCAAGGCCGCGGAACTTCTCCTCGATGTTCGCATACCCGCGGCGCACGTGATGGGCGCCGTGCACTCGGCTCGCCCCAGGCGCCGCAAGGGCGGCGAGCATGAGCGTGGCCCCTGCGCGCAGGTCGGGGATGTCTGCCTCACCGGGCGTGAAGGTTGTGGGACCGGTGACCCGCGCGGTGCGCGCGTCGAGGAGCTCCACGTTTGCGCCAAATGCACGAAGGCCGATGAGCCACTCCAGACGGTCTTCGAAGATCGTCTCGGTGATGCCGCTCGTTCCCGCAGCGCGCGTGAGGATGAGCCCCGTCGATGGCTGCAGGTCGGTGGCGATCCCTGGATACGGCGCGGTGACGAAATCAACGGCGCGGTATGCGCCGTCGCCTGGCGCGATGCCGCGCACGCGCAACGTTTTGCGCGTTGGATCGCCAGGGTCGGCCTCAACGGCATGCGGAACGCCCATGCGATCGAGCAGCTCAAGGAAGCTTTTTAGATGCGCGGGCTCGACGCCGTGGATCGCAACGTCGCCACCAACCACCGCGGCGGCGGAGGCGAACGTTCCCGCCTCGATGCGATCGGGCATCACGGTGTGGCTCGCGCCGGAGAGGCTACGCACCCCCTGCACCTCGATCACGTCCGGTGCGGTGCGCGCGACCTGCGCCCCCATGGCGTTCAGCAACGTGATCAAATCGTCGATTTCGGGCTCTTGTGCTGCAGGTCGAATGCGCGTCGTGCCTTCCGCGAGGACTGCGGCGAGCAACGCGTTTTCGGTGCCCATCACGGTCACCTGCGGAAAGACGATCTCGGCGCCGCGCAGCCGCCCCGGGCTCTTCGCAAAGTAGTAGCCGTCGCGATAGTCGATCTCTGCGCCGAGTGCGCGCATCGCGTCGACGTGCAGGTTCACGGGGCGCCGACCGATGCGGTCGCCACCAGGGTTGCTGATGATCACGCGACCGAAGCGCGTGAGGAGCGGGCCGAGGAGCATGAAACTCGCGCGCATCTTTGCCGCCGCCTCGAGTGGCACGAAGAGCCACTCCACGTGTCCCGCCTCGAGCTCCATCTTTCCGGCGCCAGATCGATCAACCGTTACGCCAAGATCGCGGAGCGATTCGCTCATCACGTCGATGTCGAGGATCTCGGGAATGTTGTCGAGCTTCACCCGCTCGCCGGTCAATACTGCGGCGGCCATCAGTTTGAGGGCCGAATTCTTCGCCCCCGAGACGCGCACGCTCCCGGCCAGTGGGCGACCACCTTCGATGCGGAACGCCTCCTTGGCGAGCTGCACGGGCCGGTACTCCCAGGAGAAGGGCTTGGGGTCACTCACCTGACGGATTCTCGTCGCTTCTGCCCGCCTCGTCTACGCACGCGGGGGTGCATGCGTGTCGCGCGCCCAGCCTGGGGGGCAGCTGTCGTGGGGTCAGGACTTGCGACGGCGCCGTTCGGCGATGCGCAGGTGAAGGAGCGCCCGTGCCAGTGCGGCCCGCGCCGCCGAGATGGCGGCGGGATCCATGGCGCTGGTGTCGGCGAGCGCCGACTCTGCGGTTGCTCGCGCCTTCTCGATTGCTGCAAGGTCGAGCTCGCCCGCAAGGTCGGCTGACTCTGCAAGCACCAACACGCGATCCGGTCGCACCTGCACGAAGCCGCCAATGATCGCGATGTGCTCCACCGTGCCGTCGAGCGCGGTAACGCGCCCTTCACCGTGTCCGAGCACCGTCACGTACGGCTCGTGCTTCGGCAGGATGCCGACCTCACCGTCGATGGTGGGGAGCACAAGCGCCGACGCCTCGCCCTTCCAGGCGAGACGCTCCGGCGTGACGATCTCCAACGCGAAGGGCATGTCGCCCCCGCTACTTCGCCATCGCCGCGGCGTTCGCCCGTACGTCGTCGAGCGTCCCCGCAAGGAAGAACGCCTGCTCTGGCAGGCTGTCGGCCTTCCCTTCGAGGATCTCGCGGAACGAGGCGACCGTGTCGGCGATCTTGACGAACTTCCCCGGTCGACCGGTGAAGATCTCTGCGACGAAGAACGGCTGGCTCATGAAACGCTGCAGCTTGCGCGCACGCGCCACAAGGGCCTTGTCGTCGGGGGAGAGCTCGTCGATCCCGAGGATCGCGATGATGTCTTGCAGGTCACGGTAGCGCTGCAGCACGCGCTGCACCTCTCGCGCCGTGTCGTAGTGGTTCGCACCAACGACAAGGGGATCGAGCACGCGCGACGTCGACGTGAGCGGGTCCACCGCAGGATAGATGCCCAACTCGGTGATGCTTCGCTCAAGGCGAATCGTCGAGTCAAGGTGCCCGAAGGTCGTGGCCGGCGCCGGGTCGGTGTAATCGTCCGCGGGGACGTACACGGCCTGGAGCGAAGTGATCGAACCCTTCTTCGTCGAGGTGATGCGCTCCTGGAGCGCCGCCATCTCCGTCGCAAGGTTCGGCTGATATCCCACAGCGCTCGGCATGCGGCCGAGGAGCGCGGAGACTTCC
>JBPCTG010000128.1:0-1519 GCA_051006395.1 Candidatus Limnocylindrus sp. | reverse complement strand
CGAGGGGCGACGTCGGCCGGTAACGCCAAGGGCGTTGCCAGCGAATCCTGCGATCGGCCCAATGGCGCGACCGACCAGTCCGCCGACAAGTGCCCCGACCACGACAATCGGCAGGAGCACCACCACGGCGTTCAGCGCGAGCACGATTGCCCCGCGGCCCACGGCGATGAGATTCGCAACGGCGACGCCGATCTCGCGACCAAGATCGAAGTCTTTTGTCGCAGCGGTGACCGGCGACGCTGGGGTGCTGAGCTGCACCGTGATCGTTGCCATGGCGACCTGATCGGCGAGCGCGGCGCGCTGCGCATCGTACGATTCGATGTCCGCGCGCACACGCGTCAGCTCCGTCTGCACCGCAAGTACATCTGCGACGCTTGATGCGCGCTTCATCAGGTCGAGATACGCGCTCTCGGAGGCGCGAAGGCTCTTCAGCCGCGCCTCGAGATCGACGAGCTGCATCGTCACCTCGTAGCTGTTGATGCTTTCGCTGAGCAACTTCCCCTCTGAACGAAATGCGGCAAGAAGATCGTCGAGCGCCGTTGCGGGGGCGCGGAAGGTGATCTCGAGGATCGGAGCGGAGGCATCACCGTAGCGGGTGCTCGAAGAGGCGTAGCCGCCGGCAGCTTTCACGCGATCCTCAAGGTGCGTGCGCGCCACATCAACATCACCGATCTCGACCTGCATGTATGCGGTGCGCACTACCGACGGGTCAGTCTTTGCGCCATCGAGCGCGGCGCCTGGAGCGGGCGTCACGCCGCCGGATACGACGCCCTTGTCGACCAAGGTTGGAGCGCCGGCCTCGGGCCCTGCGCCAGTAGGAACGCCACCCGAGAAAATACTGCCGAGCGTGGGCACGATGACGAGTGCTGCAGCGATCAATGCGCCGGCCAGCGTTGCCGCGCTAAACCGCGAAGTGTTGATTGAGCCGATGCGCATGGCGACACCTCAACTACTGGCGCTCAACCTGAGCCCCTTCCACCTCCAGAACGCCGCCGGAGGCACCGCGGTTCCCTCGTTGCCTTTGTCCCTTCGTTACCCCTAGAAGAGGCCGACGATCTCACCGCCGCGCGTGAGGTCGAGATCAATGCGTTCGCCCCCCGGCGCCTTGTTGAGGCCAGGCATCAGGCGCATGTCGCCGCAGACTGCAGTGATGAATCCTGCCCCCGCCGCAAGGGTGACGGCGCGAACTGGCACGCGGAAGCCGCTCGGTCGCCCGAGCTTCGATGCGTCGTGGGAGAGGGAGTACTGTGTCTTCGCCATGCAGATCGGCAACCTTCCGTAGCCGAGCTCCTCGAGTCGCACCAGGCGCTTTGCCGCTGCGGGGGCGATGTCGACCCCATCCGCACCGTAGATACGCGTTGCGATCGTCTCGATCTTTTGGGCGAGTGGAGCGTCGTCGGCATAGATCGGCGCGTAGTGTGCCTCGCCCGACGACGCGGCTTCCCATACCGCCTCTGCGAGCTTCGCCGCCCCCTTGCCGCCATCGGTGAAATGAGTCGAGACAATGGCGGCGCGGGCG
>JBPCTG010000127.1:0-5326 GCA_051006395.1 Candidatus Limnocylindrus sp. | reverse complement strand
GCGCCGTCGAGGCGGGTGGGCGCGTGCTCGCCCTTGCCCAGCACGACGATCCAGAGATGCGCGCCACGCTCAGCGCAGCGGGGGCCGAGCGCGTTCTGGCGTACCGCGCCCTCTTTGAGCGCGGGCATGAGATCCTCGCAGGGTTGCTCGGCTTACCGGTCCCGCCGGTCGGTAGCATGGAAACACCGTCGTCGGCCACGACGACAGAGGGGGAGAGACGATGAGCGCTCAGCAGAGTGGAGTCAGCGCAGCCGAGATCGCCACAGCCTACGCCGCCGCAACTCCAGCGCTCGGCGCCGGACATGCGCTCGAGGCACGACTGATTGGCGCAGCTGCTTACGCGCGACGACTCGCCGCCGCGCGCGACGCGGCAGAGGCGGCGGGGCTCGACGCACTGCTCATTGGATTCGGCGCCGACATGCGCTACCTCACCGGATACGCGGCGCCGGCACTCGAGCGCCTCACCATGCTCGTGGTGCCGGTGCGCGGCGAGCCATCACTTATTGTGCCGCGCCTTGAGGCTGGAATGGCGGGCGACGCTCCCGCAATGCGCGGCGGTCACGTTGCACGCGTCGCGTGGGGCGAGACCGACGATCCATTCGCGCTCGTCGCCACGGCGGTGCGCGCCGGCGCCCGCGCCGGAGCTGCGCCGATCAGCGTCGCCGTCTCCGATCGACTTTGGGCGACGTTCGTGTTGCGCATCGACGCGGCCCTGGCCGCTGGTGGCGCTGCGGCCCCGACGCGACTTGCGTCGAGCGTGCTCTCGGCAATTCGCATGGTGAAGGCGCCTGAAGAGGCGGCGCTGTTGCGCGCCGCAGGTCGCGCCGTCGACAGCGTGGTCCTCGCCATCACCGGCGGCAAGTTGCTCGGGCGCTCAGAGAGCGACGTGGCGCGCGAGGTTCGCGAGCGACTCACCGGCGCCGGGCACGAGGTCGCGTCTTTTGCGATCGTTGCCTCTGGTCCCAATTCCGCGTCGCCGCACCATGAGGCCGGCCCGCGCATCATCAATGCGGGCGATGCGATCGTGCTCGACATCGGCGGTCAGTTCGGAGGCTACGGCTCCGACACCACGCGTACCATTTGGGTAACGGGGCGTGGCGGTGCAGTGCCACCGAGCGCCGACTTTATGCGTCGCTACGAGCTCGTGAAGCGCGCGAACGCTGCAGCGACCGTCGCGGCAAGGCCTGGGGTGAGCTGCGAGGCGGTCGATGCCGCGGCGCGCGAGGTGATCGTTGCTGGCGGCGATGGGGAGCGATTCTTCCACCGGACCGGACACGGCATCGGTCTCGAGGAGCACGAGGACCCGTACATCGTTGCCGGGAATCGCACGAAGCTCGAGCCTGGCCACGCCTTCAGCATCGAGCCCGGCATCTACGTCGAGGGGACGAACGGCGCGCGCATCGAAGACATCGTGATTTGCACCAAAGATGGCGTGGAGCAACTCAACAACACCTCGCGCGACCTCTACGTTGTCGAGGGATAGCGGGCGTGGTGGGAACGCGATGACTGAGATCCAGCAGGAGCGACGCCAGGCGACCGCGCCGCAGTTGCGTCGCATGGCGAAGGCGCGTCCATACCTGCCGATCCACGAGATTCGCCGAACTTACTCTCTCCCTGGTGACGAAGAGATCGCGACGCGAATCGTTCTCAAGGACGGACCTGCGTTCATTGGCTTGCCAGATCGCGAGGCGCGGATCGTCGAGGATCTCGTGCGTCGTGGTGAGCTTGGGGTGATCTTCGACGAGTCGCCGCGCGCGCGCGTGGTGCTCGGCATTCACGGCATGGGCGGCAACTAGGCGGCGCTCACCCCTTCGCGCTGCAAGAGGCGGCGCTTGAAATCGAGCGGCGCCTCGCCGCCCGGTCGCCATCGCGAACCCGCTGCCCCGCCGTATCCGCCGATTCCAGCAGCGGCAACGACGCGATGGCAGGGGAGCAGCACCGGGATCGGGTTGCGCCCGAGCGCGCCACCAACGGCGCGCGCGGCACGGGGTGAACCGATCGCCGCAGCAATCTCGCCGTAGGTAGCGGTCGCCCCATGCGGCACGCGCGCGATGGCGCGCAGCACCGCTACGTCAAAGTCAGCGAGGCCGCGCAGGTCGCACGCCGCGAGCAGCTTGCGTGCGGGGAGCGACCGCTGCAGCGTCGCGTCGAGCAGCGCGCGCGCCGCCGCGGCGGTACGGATCGGCCCTGTCGAACGAAGGGGCGCGCCCCGTGAAAGGCGTCGCTCCGTCGCAGCGACGAGCGCCATCCCGCTTCCATCGAGCGCAATGCCGGCGATGCGGCCGTGAACCAGCGCGATGGGGGTAGCCCCCCAGGGGGCGCGCCAGGAGATGAGCGTCACCCTATGCACCATGCTCGTAGCGTAGCGAGCCTATGATGGAGTGACGATGACGATTCCCCCCGCAGCGACGAACGCCACGGTCGCCCCAGATACCGTAAAGAGTGCTGAGATTGCCCTGCCCATCGTTGGCATGACCTGTGCCTCGTGTGTCAATCGTATCGATCGGTTCTTGCGCAAGGCCGACGGCGTCGCTGATGTGAGCGTCAACCTTGCGACCGAGCTCGCCACCATCCGCTACCTCCCGGATCGCGTGGGGGCAACGGAGCTCGCTGCGACGATCGCCGCCGCAGGATACGAGGTGCCGGCAGCGGCGCTTGCCGCTGCGACCGCAACCGGCGATGGAGCCGCGCAGCAGCGCGCCGATGCCGAGGCGCTCCGCGTCGCCGATCGCACCCGCGAGACCGCCGCGCTCTTGCGCGGCGGACTCTTCGCCACCCTCTTCGGCATCGTTGCCGCAATCCTCATGCTCTGGCCCGAACTGCCGATCTCTATGGAGCGTCTCAACTGGTTACTCATCGCGCCGTCGACATTTGTGCAGTTCGTGGTGGGCTGGCGCTTCCATCGTCGCGCCCTGCGCGCCGCGCGCCATGGCAGCCTCACCATGGAGACGCTCGTCAGCCTCGGCACCACGGCGGCGTGGGGCTGGTCGGTCGCTATCACCATTTTTCACACCGAGCTGATGCGCATCGGCGTGCCGGCACATGCAACCTGGGACGCCGCCGCGCTCATCCTTGGATTCGTATCGATCGGTCGCTGGCTTGAGGCGCGTGCCAAGGCGGCGACGACCGGTGCAATTCGCGGCCTGCTTGCGTTGCAACCTGAACGCGCCGAGCGGCTCGCCGCCGCGGATCGCAGCGATGGCGACCTCGTGCCACTCGGCGCGGTGCGCGCTGGCGACCTCATCTTCGTTCGACCCGGTGGGCGCATCCCCGTCGACGGCGTGATCGTGCGCGGCCGCGCCGCGGTCGACGAGTCCGCGATCAGCGGCGAATCCATTCCCGTCGAGCGCGGCGTGGGGGAGCACGTCACTGGTGGAACGCTACTGGTGGATGCAGCACTCGTGGTGCGCGCGACGCGCGTGGGGGAGGCAACGACTCTCTCGCGCATCGTTGCGATGGTCGATCACGCTCAATCGTCGAAGCCCGAGATCGCCCGACTCGCCGATCGCGTCTCGGAGTTCTTCGTGCCAGTGATCATCCTCATTGCCATCGGCACCTTCGCGGCTTGGTATCTCTTCGGCGCTGAGCCGAAGCTCGTGCGCGCCGTTGCCACCGCGATCGCCGTGCTCGTGGTCGCCTGCCCCTGCGCCATGGGCCTCGCCACGCCAACCGCCGTGATTGCAGGCACCGGTCGTGGCGCCGAAGCGGGGATCCTCGTGCGCGATGCAGCGATCCTCGAGGCGGCGGGGCGCATTCGCGCCGTGCTTTGGGATAAGACCGGCACCCTCACCGTCGGTCGCCCCTCGGTCGTTGCGATCGAACCGCTCGCAGGTGGACCGGCCCCCAGCGAATCAGCACTCCTCTCCTTCGCTGCAGCGGCTGAGGCTGGATCGGAGCATCCGCTCGCACGTGCGATCGTCGCGCACGCAAGCGCCGCAACCACCCCAGCAAGCGCCCAGAGCATCGCCGGCCGCGGCGTGCGCGCCGAGGTGAACGGCGCAACGGTGCTCGTCGGCAGCGCGACACTGTTGCGGGGCGAAGGCGTCGACGCAGCGCCTCTCGAACCGATTGCGAGCTCCGCCGCGCACGCCGGTCGCACACCCGTACTCGTTGCCGTCGACGGTGCACCCGCTGGCGTGATCTCGCTCGCCGATACGCTGCGACCCGAGGCGATCGAAGCGATCACCGCACTTCGCGCGCGGGGCATCGACTCGTGGATTATCTCTGGCGATCGCACCGAGGTGGTGCAGGCGATCGCGGCACAGGTCGGCATCGCAGCCGAACGTGCGATCGGCGGCGTTGCACCAGAAGAAAAGGCAATGCGCGTACAAGGGGTGCGCGCCGCAACGAATGCGCCGATCGCCATGGTCGGTGACGGCATCAACGACGCTCCAGCGCTCGCCGCCGCTGACGTTGGCATCGCCATGGGTGGCGGCACCGACGTTGCCCTCGAGGCCGCCGCCGCATCACTCACCCGCGGCGACCCGCGCGGCGTTCCGGCGCTCGTCGACCTCGCCCGCGCCACCACGAGCATCATTCGCCAGAACCTCGCCTGGGCGTTCGGCTACAACCTGCTCCTCGTGCCGCTCGCGGCGGGAGTCTTCCTCCCCACCTTCGGCATCGGCCTCGACCCCGCCCTCGCCGCCGCCTCCATGGGCCTCTCGAGCGTCACCGTGGTGGCGAACTCCCTTCGCCTGCGCAGGGTACGGCTCGCTCGATAACCAGCCGCACAGCGATTGGGCCGCATTGGAAATGCGGTTTGGGGGCAACTCCATCGAGGGTTCGAATCCCTCCCTATTGAGAATTGTTGTCACGTTTCAAAGCTTCCTGATAACTTTGTGCTGTGAAGCGCGTTGCTCTAGCGATTCTGTTCGCTTTATCCTCAGTCTCTCCGTCGGCCGTTAAGGCGGAGGCTAGTCCACCTACAGTCACGCGGAATCTGCAAGCCTTCGTGGAGTCAGAGGGGATGACCCTGATTTGGCGGGCCCCATTATCAAACGGCGGCTCCGTAATCACGGGGTACCACATCAAGTATTCGCGGGACGATGGCATCACCTGGGTCGATGCAGCTGCGAACACCAATAGCACGCGGACGCGCCATCGAATCACTGGTCTCATTACCGGAGATGAGTACCTCTTCTCCGTCGCGGCGCTCTCTGCAGTGGGCGAGGGCGCGGCGGCGACTGTGCTTGCGACGATCCCCGCACCACCGCTTCGGGTCGTAAGTGTCGAGCACGAGTCGATCGGCCTGGATGTCGTTGCTGCGATTGACGATGATGAAGTCATCGTCGCTGGCAACCAGTACATCCAGCGCCGCACGTTGACT
>JBPCTG010000126.1:0-14521 GCA_051006395.1 Candidatus Limnocylindrus sp. | reverse complement strand
GCGCTCCTCGAGTTCTGCGACGACGTGGTGCTCAACGTGCGCGCCGACAACGCCGTGGCGATCCGCCTCTATCAGTCGCTCGGCTACGCGGTGCGCGCCGAGTTCGAGGAGCGCCTCGTCATTCGACGGAGCGCCCTCGCCCTGCCGCGCCTGTTGCGAAGGATCTTCGGAGGGGCGTAGCGGCAGCGCTACCATGTCGCGATGAAGCCGCTCGCACATCGCCCCTACGCGGTGATCCTCGCCGGAGGTGGTGGGACTCGCCTCTGGCCGCTCAGCACCCCCGCGCGTCCGAAGCCGTTCGTGCCGCTCGCCGATGGGCGCACGCTGCTCGCTGCGACGCTCGATCGCCTCACACCGCTCGTGCCTATCGACGACTGCTACGTGGTCTGCGCGGCGGCTCATGTTGAACTCGTGCGCGAGTCACTCCCCGCGCTCGACCCAAGCCACATCCTCGCCGAGCCGCGCGGCCGCAACACGGGGCCAGCGGTCGCCTTCGCCGCGACGCACATCGAACGCCCCGCCGATGCGCCGATGCTCGTCCTCCCCGCCGATCATGCCGTGCGCGACGCGGCCGCGTGGCGCGCCGCGGTGTCGAGCGCGCTGAGCATCGCCGCAGCAGAGGGCTCGTCGCTCGTGACCCTCGGCGTCGTACCAACGAGTGCTGCAACCGGCTTCGGCTACATCGTGGCGATCGGGCCACGCGTCGAGCGCTTCGTAGAGAAGCCTGATGCGACCACCGCGGCGCGTCTTGTAAAAGAGGGGGCGCGTTGGAATGCCGGAACGTTCGTGTGGCGACGTGGTGCAATCCTTACGGCGCTGCGCGCCTACGCCCCAGCAACGCTCGCGGGGATCGACGACTATGAGCAGATCACGCCGGGCCCGATCGACACGCTCGTCATGGAGCCCGCCGCCGCGGCGGGGCACGTGCGCACCGTGCCACTGGACTGTGGCTGGAGCGACGTAGGGTCGTGGCGATCGCTGCGCTCACACCTCCTTGAGGCGGGCGCATGCGATGCGAGTGGCGTGATCACGATCGCGACACGCGACGGCGGAAGCGTCATGATCAACCCCGATGGACGCGTGAGTGCGCGCGGGTCGATCGGGGAGTTCACCATTGACCCCGAGCGCATGAGCGACGCCGAGATTCGCGCCGCAGCTGCAGAACACGCGAACAGGTAGGAGGCGGACGATGGGTGCGGGAGAGCCGACGAAGATCCTCTTTGGCACCGACGGTTGGCGCGCGAAGATCGGCGACGAGTACACCTACGAAAACGTGCGACGACTCGCCGAAGGTGTTGCGCGCGTGGTCGTCGCCGACGGCGCAGCGCCAAAGGGGGTCGTCGTCGCATACGACCGTCGATTCGGCTCCGAGGACTTTGCGATCGCCGCGGCTGAGATCCTGCTCGCTCACGATATTCCTGTCGCCTACAGCCGCACCGCGGTCCCTACGCAGATGGCGTCCTACGAGGTCGTTTCGCGCGGTGCCGCGATGGGGGTGGTGATCACCGCAAGCCACAACCCGTGGCTCGATAACGGCTTTAAGGTGAAGGCGCCGACCGGTGCAGCCGCAGGACCAGAACTACTGAAGCGCATCGAGGCTGAGGTCGCGACGACGCGTGGGCCAGAGCTGAAAGGGCGACCTTTCGCCGATGCCGAGGCGGCGGGTCTTGTGGAGCGCTACGACCCGTACCCGGGGTATCGCCGCTTCGTCGAGCGCAACCTCGACCTCACCGCTCTCGCCGCCGAGCCGTTGAAGATCCTTGTCGATCCTGTGTACGGCGCCGGCGCTGGATGGATTCCGCGCCTCCTCGCCAACGGCAAAATGCAAGTGGCGGAGATGCGCAGCGAGCGCAACCCCTGGTTTGGCGGCGTGAACCCCGAACCGATTCGACCGCACATCGATCCGGTTCTCGACGCGATGCGGGGCGGCGCGTACGACCTCGGCTTGCTCCTCGACGGCGATGCCGACCGAGCCGGCGCGGTCGACGAGCGTGGCGAATTCATTCACCAACTTCAGGTCTTCGGCCTGCTCGCCTACTACCTGCTCGAGCACCGTCGCGACCTGCGACCGATCGTGAAGACGATTAACGAGAGCTCGATGGGGGAGCGACTCGGTGAGCGCTACGGCGTAAAGGTCTTCGAGACGCCGGTCGGCTTCAAGTACGTGGGCCCGAAGATGATCGAGACCGGTGCCTCGCTCGGTGGCGAAGAGTCGGGGGGTTACGGCTTCGCCATGCACCTTCCAGAGCGCGACGGGATCTTCTCTGACCTGCTGATCCTCGACCTGCTTGTGCGCGAGCGCGCCGCGGGGCGCAAGAGCATGAGCGCGGTGCTGAAGCACCTCCACGAGATCGCTGGCCCCTCGTACTACCTGCGCATCGACGTCCACATTGAGCGCGCCTCCTACCCCGAGGCGAAGGAGCGACTCGCGCGCGATCTCGTCGCTTCGCCGCCGTCGACGATCGGCTCGCACGCGGTGCGACCACATCCGCTCGACACCAAAGACGGCGTGAAGTTCTTCCTTGGCGACGGGAGCTGGCTCCTCATTCGCTTCAGCGGCACCGAGCCGCTCGTGCGCGTCTACGCCGAGGCGAGCAGCGCGCCGCTCCGCGATGAACTGCTCAACCTCGGCGAGAAGATCGCACGCGGTTAGCGCTCCGCGCGAATAGCGCGCTGCGCTGCTAGCGCGCTGCGTCCTTAGCGCGCCCAGTCCCAGGCGAGCGGGGCAAGGCTGCCAGCGTCCAAGTCGATCTCGAACGGCGAGCCGTCGGCAAAGCTGCCACGCACGCGCCAGGCGAGGCGGCGCGGCGCGCTCGTCTGCTCCTCATCCCCCGCGCCAAGCGCCGGGGCAATCCAACCGAGTGCCGCCACTCCTGTGATCGTCGCCCCTGGCGGGACGAGCGTGGTCGCTGCTGCAAGCGCCTCGCTCGCAGCGCGCACCTTGCTCGGTGGTGTGGCGAGCGGTGAGCTGTCGACCGCGAGGCCAACGAGCGCACCGTCGAGTGCGAGCACCACACGGGTGCCGTCACCGGGCACAAGCGCGCCGTTCATGCGTCGCGCCCAGCTCAGTACCTGTCGCCCTGCGACCGCAGTGATCGCCGGCACGCCACTCGGCACCGAAATTCCAAGCGCCGTGAGGTGCGCCGCAGCGCGGGTAGCGAGTGCGGCGTTGGAGAGCACGATCCCCGACGGCCCGTCGAGCGGCACGCCGCTCCGTTGCAGGCGGCGGATTGCGCCGACCAGCGTCGACTCAACGGCAAGGCTCTCGCGCCCCTGCGCGTCGATGAGCCGCTCGAGCCAGCGCGCCTCGCCGCCCTCGCTGCTGATCGCCGTGCCACCATCGCTCACGAGCCCTGCAAGCGCGAGTGGTTCGAGGAGCGTGAGGGCGATGGAGCGAATCGGCCGTGCCGATGCGCCGGCGAGAGACCCGCTCGTTCCGTTTGTTTCGCCGCTTGGAACTGCGGCGAAAGTGTTTGGCGCGAGCGCCGTGGGCGGAGCGGCGCAGGCGGCGGCGCTCAAGAGAGCAACGGCAATGAGCACGGTGGCGCGTGGCGAGAGGTGCAGGTTAATCATGGCTGGCGACTCCTCTGGTGCTGGGGGCGAGTGGGTAGAGGTCGTAGCTTCCCCACCACTCGGGGAGAAGGTCGTTCGGGTCGAATCCTGCGAGCAGCGCGCGTTCGAATGCGCCTCCTGTCGAAGAACCATCGCGCACCTCGCGCCAGAAGGCACGCTCGAATCGCGCCGCAGCGCGAACCCACGAGATGCCGACGTACCCCAGGTAGAAGCTGCGCGGTCCGCTCACCCCCGGCGCCGCCTTGCGCATCGCAATGCCGAACGCGGCGGGGAGTTTCGAACTGCGTTCGCCGTTGTGGCAAGTCGATACTACGGCGAGCACTATCGGTGTTGTTGCGCCGCGCTGCGCCACGATCTGTGGCGCGATCACCTTTGGGGCGTTCGCGCACGCGGCGCCATCAACGCGAAATCCCGACGATCGTTTTCCCGTTGCAGGGTCAACGTAGTGATCTCCATGGCTATGTACGTAGATCGCACCAGCTGGCGCGATCATGCGAAGCGAGTTCGCGCTATCGAAACTCGGCCCCACGGCGCTGGCTACATCCCAACCGAGAGCGCGCAGCGCGTCGGTTGCCGTGGCGGCGAGGCGTTGCGGCGTGGTCGAGGTGAAGCCGACGCATGGGCGATTGAAGGCGGTGACGTTCGCGAGCACTGCAGCGCCCGTCTGCGGGGGCGGCAGAAGCGGAATGGCGATTGACCCCGAGAGGGTCGCGGCGGCAAGGAGCGCACCGAACATTGAAACCTCCGCCGGCGGATGTGGCGAGCTGGCGGACGAGCGAGCGGCGTAGCGATACTTTCGCTCGCCCTGCATCGCTGGAACGTATCGCCGTGCGCACCTGCTAGGATCTACGCAGCAACGCCGCGCGGACGCGAAGTCGGTGAGATTCCGACACTGTCCCGCAACGGTAATTGGGGGAGTCCCCATAGTCCGGTCGCCGGACGCGCGGCATACAAGCGATCTGCCCTCGAGGCAAGGGAGGATGCAATGTTCTTCGCCGTGTTCCCATATCGTTTGCGCAGTCTCGCTGCGCTTCTCACTCTACTGATGCTCTCCGCATCACTCGCCGCGTGCGGCGCGACGCCGTCGGGCTCCACGAGCGGCGATGCCAACGCTGGGATCCCCTCGAGCGAGGCGGCCTTTCCGCGCACGATGACCGACGACGCGGGTGAGAGCATCACGATCAGCGTTGCACCGCAGCGCATCGTCGCCCTCACCCCGGCGAGTGTTGAGACGCTCGCGACGTTGGGCCTTTCCGATCGCGTCGTTGGAATCTCGGAGTGCACCTGCACCCCCGACGCACTCGCCGCGATCCCCGTGGTCGCCGGCTACGAAGGGGTCGACCTTGAGAAGCTGATCGCCCTCGAGCCAGATCTCGTCTTTGTTGGCGGGAGCGGCTTCACCCCAGCCGATGCGATCACGGCGATGCGCGCGGCGAACCTCACGGTCGTGACGATCGACCCGAAAGGGGTCGACGGCGTCTATCGCACGCTGCGGGTTATTGGCGACGCAGTAGGGGCGAGCATCCCCGCCGCGAAGCTCGTCGCCTCGCTTCGCGCCGACATGGCGCGGCTTACGGCACTGATCCCCGCGGGGGCACGGCCGAAGGTCTTCTATGAGATCGACGCCACCTCGACGATCTACGGCCTCGCCCCCGACGACTATGCCGCCGAGCTGATTACCCTTGCCGGCGGCGAGCCGGTGACGAGCGGGAGCGCTGGGGTCTACGAAATTGCGCTCGAGACGCTCGTTGCAGCCGCCCCACAGGTGATCCTGCTCGGTGACGCCGCCTACGGCACGACGGCCGCCGCCG
The DNA here is from genome assembly GCA_051006395.1 of Candidatus Limnocylindrus sp. Classification (GTDB taxonomy): domain Bacteria; phylum Chloroflexota; class Limnocylindria; order Limnocylindrales; family Limnocylindraceae; genus Limnocylindrus. Next base: position 9,137 of record JBPCTG010000126.1, on the reverse strand, counting down.
TGGCGGCACGACCCGGCTGGTCGGCGCTCCCTGCGGTTGCTGGCGGCGCGATTCGCCCAGTCGATGGAGATCTCGTGACCACGCCTGGCCCGCGTCTCGCCGCGGCGTTCGCTGCGCTAATCGTGGCGATCAATCCGGCGATCACCGTTCCAGTCATCACGTCCCCGTAGCGTGTCGGCACCTTCACTCGCTTCACACCGACGTCGTCGTGTCGGCGCGCTCGCCGCGCTGCTCGCAACTCTGCTCGTCCTCGCCTCGATCGTTGCGATCGGCATCGGCTCGGTGTCAATCGCCCCGGGCGACGTGCTCGGAATTCTTGGGCGCGCGATCTTTGGCCCTGAGTTTGTGCCGGCAACTCCGAGCGGCGACGCAGGTGCAACGACGATCGTGCTCGAACTGCGCGCTCCGCGCATCGTTGCCGCGCTCCTCGTCGGCGCAGCGCTCGCCGTTGCTGGCGCAGCGTTCCAGTCTCTCTTGCGCAACCCACTCGCCGATCCATACGTGCTCGGCACGAGCAGCGGCGCTGCACTCGGCGCGGCGTTGGCAATCACCCTGCCGCTCGGTGGCGTTGCCTGGGAGCTTGGCGGCGTGCAGCTCGCGGCGTTCATCGGCGCGCTTCTCGCCGTTGCGCTCGTGTGGTGGATCGCGGGCGTTGGCTCTGGCGACGAGCGAATCGCCGGTGTGCTCTTGGTCGGCTACGCCGTTGCTTCGCTGCTAGCGGCTGCGCTCTCAATTGCCATGCTCGCGAGCGGTGCGAACCTGCGCTCGATTTTCGCGTTTCTTCTTGGCGGTCTCGACGGCGCAAGCTGGCCACGCGTGCTCGCTGCCGCCGCACCGATCCTCGTCGCAACGATCGCTCTCGCCGCACGCGGGCGACCGCTCGCCGCCTTCCTGTTGGGCGACGAGGGTGCCCTGCACCTTGGTATCGACGTGCGCCGTGAGCGGGGGATCGCCATCGCCCTTGCCTCGCTCGCGACCGCCGCTGCGGTGGCGCTAGCCGGCCTTGTGGGCTTCGTTGGCCTCGTGGTTCCGCACATGGTGCGCCTCGCCGTTGGCCCAGACCCGCGCGCCGTTCTGCCGCTCTCGGCGCTCGGCGGCGCCCTGCTCTTGCTGCTCGCCGATAGCGCGGCGCGTACGATTGGGCTTCCGGTCGGCGTGATCACCGCACTCATCGGTGCACCGTTGCTGCTCACCCTGCTGCGCCGCGCTCGTGCAGGATACGCGCTGTGAGTTCGGCCAAATGAGCCCACACAGCGAATACGAACTGCTCGGCGCCCGCGGGCTGCGCGTGGAGCTCGGCGGGCGACGCATCCTCGACGACGTGTCGTTGCGCATCGGCGCAGGTGAGCGCGTGGCGATCGTTGGGCCGAATGGCGCGGGAAAGACAACGTTGCTGCGCGCCCTCAGTGGCGCGGTGCCGATCACCGCTGGCGATGCAATCCTTTGTACCGAGCCACTGCGTGGTCTTCCACGCGCGACGATCGCCAAGTCCATCGCCGTCGTCGGCGCCGATCTTTCGCTCCCCTTTGCAACGCGTGCCGACGAACTTGTTGCCCTCGGGCGGCTCCCGTACGGAAGCGGCCGGGTTGGTCCAACCGACGACGATCGCGCCCGCGCTCGAGCGGCGCTCGATAGGGTGAACGCATCGCACCTCGCCGCGCGCGACGTGCGTACCCTCTCGGCGGGCGAACGTCAGCTCGTGCTCATCGCACTTGGCCTTGCGCAGGAGACGCCGATCCTCGCCCTCGACGAGCCAACGGTGCACCTTGACCTGCGCCATCGCATCGAGATCGTTGACCTGCTCGTTGACCTTTCAGCGCACGATGAGCGCACGATCGTTGCGATCTTTCACGAGCTCGACCTCGTACGCGATGCATTCCCGCGCGCGATCTTGGTTGCCGAGGGTCGCATCGTCGCCGATGGCGTGCCGAGCGAGGTGCTCAACGCCGAACGTGTCGCCGCGGCGTGGGGGATCGACGTCGCGCGCGCGCGCCGACTCGGCGCCGCCTAGGAATCAGCGCTGGTTAGGAGCGCTTACGCGGCAGGTCGAGGAAGGGGAGCGGCACGACCGTCGCCGGAATGATCTGGCGCGTCTCTTCGATCGGCCACTCGATGCCGACGGTGGTGCCGAGCGCAGCCTGCTTCACTGGGAGTCGCCCGAGTGCGACGGAGCGCTTCAGCAACGGTGAGAAGGTGCCCGACGTTGCGCGGCCAACGATCTCGCCCTTGCGATAGAGCGGGGTGACGCGGCGCCAGGCGCGGAGCGGATGCTCGATCGCGTAGCCAAGGTCCAGATAGGCGGCCTCGAAGACGTTCAGGTCGAGCTCAAGGCCAACGAGGCGCATGTGAGGCCCGCCGTCGGCGACCTCGTCGGCGAGGGCGCGGCGACCGATGAACGAGGGCTTGTCGAGGTCGACGAGGCGGTCGAAGCCAATCTCGTACGGCGACGCCGCCTGGCTCGGGTGCCGCGCATGGCGCGCCGAGTAGTAGTCGACGCCGGCCATGACCAACCCCGCCTCGAGGCGGGCCACGTCGAGCGCCTCCATGCCGGCCACGCGCAGCGTGTACGCCTCGCCGGCGGCGATCAGGGCGTCCCACACGGGGAGCGCGTTGCTCCACGGGATCCAGATCTCGTAGCCGAGGTCGCCCGAGTAGCCGGTGCGCGAGATGCTCACCGGCACGCCGCCAATGCTCACATCGGCGCGGCCGAAGAAGGGGAGCGTCGACATGTCGCGCCCTACGGCGGCGGAGAGGACGTCGCGCGCGGTCGGACCCTGCAGTGATACGGCGCAGAGCTGCTCGGTGAGATCCTGGATCGTGGCGTTCAGCCCTTCGGCGCAGGACTCGAGCCAGCCGTGCTGCGGCTCGGCGGCCGTCCAAAAGTAGGAGCCGTCGGCGAGGAGTGCGACGGTGCCGTCGTCGAGGACGCGGCCGCTCTCATCGCACCACGGGGTGTAGATCGCGCGCATTGGCTTGATGCGGTCGACGCGGCGGGTGATGACACGATCGACGAGGCGCGCCGCGTCGGGGCCGCTCACTCGGTACTTGTACATGGGCGTCACGTCGAAGAGCGCCGAGGAGAAGCGCACCGCGTGGTACTCCAAGTCGTGCGCTGGGAAATACGAGTCGGCAATAAAGAAGCCGCCCCAGTTACGCCAGCGGCGCGCCTGGTTCAGCTCTGCGGTTCGTGCGTGGAATGGGGTCTCTCGTGGCACTGCGCCTCCGCTTTGCTCCCGCGCCGCTACTATTGCGGCACCCGCATCCTAGCGGTTCATCGCAGCGGAGGGTGAGTGGCGGCCTCAACGCAGCAACACGACGTGATCGTCATCGGTGGCGGTCACAATGGGCTCACCACCGCCGCCTATCTGGCGAAGGCGGGGCTGAAGACGCTCGTCCTTGAGCGCCGCGAGGTGCTCGGCGGCGCAACGCTCACCGAGTCGCCGGTCCCCGGCTACAAGTTCTCGGTCGCCTCGTACCTGGTGAGCCTGCTCCGCCCACAGGTGATTCGCGAGCTCGACCTTGCGAAGCACGGGCTGCAGATGGCCCCCTCGGTCGGCACCTACACGCCGCACTGGGACGGCTACCTCGACCGCCGCACCGACCACGCCGACACAATTCGCGAGATTCGCAAGTGGTCGCACCGCGACGCCGACAACTACGACGACTTCAAGCAGACGGTCACCGACATCACCCGCTTCATTCGCCCCGCCATCGACATGCCGGCCCCCGATCCGTACGGCGACCCGAAGGAGTGGCTCGACTACGCAGGGCTCGCCAAGGACTTCGGTCACCTGCCGCTGCGCACCAAGGCGGCGCTCCTCGACCTGATCACTGGGTCGGCCTACGACTTCCTGTCGCGCTGGTTCGAGAGCGAGCCGCTGGTTGGCACGATGTCGGCGTCGGGGATCATCGGCACCTTCCTCGGGATCAAGTCGCCGGGAACAGGGATGGTCTTCTTGCATCACTACTTCGGCGAGATCGATGGATCATTCCGCGAGTGGGCGCTCCCGCAGGGCGGGACCGGCGCGGTCGCCGCGGCGATCGCCAACGCTGCGCGTTCGCACGGCGCGGAGATTCGCACCGGCGCCCCGGTGAAACAGGTGCTCCTCAAGGGCGACCGCGCCTACGGCGTGGTGCTCGAGTCGGGCGAGGAGATCGCGGCGAAGACGATCGTCTCCGCCGCCGACGCTCGACACACGTTCCTTGAGATGCTCCCCGGAGGCTCTCTGCCGGGCGATTTCGAGCGCGCGATCCGCAACTTCAAGTTCCGCGGCAGCTCGGCGAAGGTGAACTTCGCCCTCGACGGCCTCCCCACCTTCAGCGCCGCGCCGCCAGGGTTCGGCCACCTGATGGGCACCGTGAGCATCAGCCCGTCGCCCGACTACATGGAGCGCGCCTACGACGACGCGAAGCATGGGCATCCGAGCCGTCGCCCCTTCCTCGACATGCTCATCCCAACGCTCACCGACCCGACCATGGCGCCGCCCGGGAAGCACGTGGCGACGGCGTTCGTGCAGTACGCGCCGCATGAGTTGGCGCCGGAGCACGGTGGCTGGGACAAGATCAAGGAGTCGTTCGGCGACCTGGTCGTCGACACGATCAGCGAGTTTGCGCCGGACTTCCGCACCAAGATCGTGGGGCGCCAGGTCATGACCCCACTCGACCTTGAGCGCACCATCGGCCTCACCGAGGGAAACATCTTCCAGGGCGAGATCTTGGTGCAGCAGATGGCCTTCAACCGACCGGTGAGTGGCTGGGCGCGCTACAAGACGCCGATCAAGGATTACTGGCTCGCCAGTTCGTCGGCGCATCCTGGCGGCGGGATCATGGGGGCGCCTGGTCGCCTCGCCGCGCTCGAGATCCTGAAGTCGAAGGGGGGCGACTCCTAATGGCCAAGGAGATCGGCGCAACCGGGAACGTGTACGACGCGATCGTCATCGGCGGCGGACACAACGGGCTCGTGGCCGCGGCGTACCTTGCGCGCGCCGGCGTGCGCACCCTGCTCGTCGAGGCGCGCGCCGAGCTCGGCGGCATGGCGCTCACCGCCGAGATCGACGGCGTACGCGCGCCGATGCTCGCCCACACCGTCGGCCGCTTCCGCCCGCGCATCGCCCGCGACCTTGGGTTGCAGGGGCGCGTGAAGCTCATCGAGCCTGAGATCCGTACCTTTGCGCCGCACCCCGACGGCGGGGCGCTCACCCTCTGGCGCGACCCAAAGAAGACGGCGCAGGAGCTCGCCGCACGCCGCGGCGGCGATGAGCTCGCGCAGGGGTACCTCAAACTCGACGGTCGACTGCGCCGCATCGGTGCCTACTTCGAGCAGGTGCTCGACGGCGTTCCGCCAGATCTCGATGGCGGCAAGTCGGTTGCCGAACTCCTCGCAGGCTTCGCCTATCGCGCGCCGTTCACCAGCCTTGAAGAGGGTGACGGTCGCGAGATTCTGCGCATGCTCCCCATGTCGGCGGTCGATTTGGTGCGTGAGTATGTGAGCGACGAGCATCTCGTCGCGGTGCTCGCCTGGCGCGCGGCGATCTACAACGCCGTTGGACCAATGTCGCCGGGCACCGGCGCAACGCTCCTCTTCGACGGCATTACGGGCGACGGCGCCGACGGTGGCGCCGCTGGCCAAACGGTGGTGGCGATCGGCGGCCCTGGGGCGCTCGCCGGCGCCCTCGCCGACGCGGCGCGCGGCTTCGGTGCCGAGATTCGCACGGGCGCGTCGGTAACAGCGATCACCGAACGCGACGGGCGCGTGACCGGCGTGGCGCTCGCGAACGGCGACGAGATCGCAGCGCCGCTCGTGCTCTCGACGCTCGATCCAAAGCGAACGCTTCTCGGCCTGCTCGGCGTGGAGAGCACCGGCCCCGACCTGCGTCGCCGCCTGCGCGCCACGCGCAGCACCGGCGTTACGGCGAAGCTCAACCTGCTCGTCGATCGACTCCCAACATTCACCGCTGCTGGAAAAGGCGAGAGCGCCGAGCAGCTGTTGCGCGGTCGCATCGTGATCGCGCCGAGCGTGCTCGGCATCGAGAAGGCGTTCGACGCGAGCAAGTACGGCGAGATGAGCGAGACGCCGGTCGTCGAGGCGCTCATCCCAACGCTCATCGATCCAAGCCTCGCCCCCGACGGTCGGCACATCATCAGCGCGGTGGTGCAGTACGCCCCAGAGAACCTCAAGGGTGGCTGGAGCGATGAGGCGCGCACGACGCTCGCCGAACGCGCGATCGCAGTGCTCGAGTCGGTCGCTCCCGGAATCGGAAGTCGGGTCGTGGCGCGTCAACTCATCACCCCCGCCGACCTTGCAAAGGATTGGGGATCGAGCGGCGGCCACGCGATGCACATCAACGAAGGATTCGATCAGTTTGCGCAGTGGCGACCGCTCTATGGGATCGGCCGCTACGGCACGTCAATCGAGGGGCTCTACCTCTCTGGCGCGGGCACGCACCCGGGCGGTGGCGTCACCGGAGCGCCAGGGGCAAACGCCGCAGAGCGGCTCATTCGCGACCTTCGCTCGCGCGCCGAGTAGCGGCGCGCGCTTCGCCCCAACTCCCTGCAGCGCGCCAACTCGGCGCGCAGGCAATCCCTAGAATCTCTCAGATTCTCGCACGGTTTTTAAGTTGTCTGACCACTTTTTGGGCGATACGCGGTATGTGACATGCTCACGTCATGGCAACCACCAGGCGCATTGCAAAGGGTCGCATCGTTGCTGAAGGGCAAAAGCCGATCGCCCCAACCTTGCTCCCGATCTCGGCGCGCGACTTCAGCACCCGGCGTCGTACCCCTACGCAGAAGCGTTCACTCAAGACACGCCGCGCAATTCTTGAAGCGGCGCTGAGCGTTGCCGACAACCAAGGGATCGAGAATCTCACCATGCAGTCGATTGCCGCCAAGGCAAAGATTGCCGCTGGGACCGCTTACCAGTTCTACGACGACCGTGACGCGATCTGCGCAGACATCTATCTCGAGTGGGCCGAAGCCTATTGGGCCGAGCTCATGATCGCGACTGCAAAGCCCCTGAACGCGCACAATTGGGAGGATGAACTGCGCGCGCTGACCGCGCGCATGGGTCGCTTTTATTTTGATCACACTGCGCAGTACTCGCTGCTTCGCTATGTAGAGTCAACAAAAGTGGGTGGCGCTGCGATGCGCAAGATTGTCGATGCGAACGTTGACCGCTTTGTGACCTGGTTTGGACCACTTCTCAAAGATGTTGGATACGCACCAGGCGACGTGCGACGCATCTGCAACGCCATGGTGCGCTCGATCCGTGGCCACTGGGCCTACGGCTTTGATTCTGTTGCGCAGTCGAGGGAGATGATCCGAAGCGCTAGTGACGGCGTGGTGGCGATCGCGAAGCAGCGCTTCAGTGAAGCGCCACGCGCCGCACGTGGCGGAAAGTCGAGTTCGGCCTCAACCTTGCGCTAATCGGTCTGCGCTCGTTGGTGGCGTGCGCGTGAAGCGCGCCTATCGCGAGCGGCGCGCGCCGAGGAAGAGGAGCACCCCCACAACCGCGAGGGCGAAGCGCTCGGCAAATCCTCGTCCACCGACAAATCCTCCAAGGAATCCGAATGCCAAGAAGGCCGTCCAGTCCAGCAGTAGGCGGCGCTTGTGCGCAAGGAGCGAACCCGCGTCGAGCAAGCTGATCGCCGCAATCAGGGCGAAGGTTGGATGTAGTCGGCCCGGAACGCTCACCACCGACCAGCCGGGGTCGGTCGGGAACACCACGAGCCCCACAATGCCGATCGCCGACACCACGAGTGAGCGGGGGGCACGACCGCGCTGCCGCTTTGCGCGCAGGCGCACGATCAGCAGCATCACCGCGATGAGGATCGCGCCGACCCCAAGGTGAAAGAGCCAGGAGGCGGGGCCGATCGCGTGCTCCGACGCGGCGTAGATCCGGGCGTCGAGAGTCGGGTCGATCAGATCGCAGGCGAGGATCGCCGCGCTGCCGAAGACGACGAGCCGCTCGGCTACGGGCCCTCGAGCGATGCGCTGCAGTCGATTCATGTGCCCATCGTAGGGGGGAAGCGGCATACTCCGTTTCATGCTTCAGCCACCGGCCCCGCCACTCACCCCACCCGCGCAGAGCACGTTCGGCGGGCGCCTCCCCGCCCGCTGGGTCGCCATCGACTTCGAGACCACGGGCATCTGGACGAAGCACGACTGCGTCTGCGTGATCGAAGTTGCGGTGATCACCTACGAGGGGGAGCGCGAGGTCGCCGCCTGGTCGACGCTCGTGCGCCCGCGCTGCGGCGTTGACGCGTTCATCACGAAGCTGACCGGCATCACCCAGGCGGCAGTCGACGCCGAGGGTCTCGACTACGATCCCGCCGGCGACGCGCTCGCAACGGCGCTCACCGCAGCGGAACTGGTGGTGGCGCACAACTGGGACTTCGACAAGAACGGCGTGAAATGGTTCGGGATAGAGCTCGGCGCCGATCAGGGAACCTTCTGCACGATGCTCGCTCTCGCGCACGATGGGCGAAAGTGGCCGCGACTTGAAGAGGCGATCGCGGCGTTCGGCGTGGGGGTTGACGGATCTCCACATAGGGCGGAAACTGACGCCCGCTCCGCTGGTCGCCTCTTCATCGAGATGGTCCGACGGGGCTATTGACCCCACCATTCGTCACGGCGCCTGTGCGCGCCGTTTGGCTCGTGTCATACCGCTGGCACAGTCGTCTCGTACGGTGCGGGTGTGATCCGCACGGCACCGCCGTGCGTCGCCGTAGCGAAAGGAGCCCGATGAGTCCGACCCCGAGCCGTTTGCGCGCCGATGTACCGAAGCGACGACCGCCTGTGCGCGCCAGGCTGATGAGCATCTACGTGGCGGGCGCCACCGCCTATTGCGCCTGGGCGTATCCGAACGAGCGCCTCATTGTCACGGCGGCACCCATGGGTCCGTCGATCGCCGACCTTGTCGACAAGCTCGACGCCGACACGCCGGTCTTCCTCGAAGAGGCGGCGGTCGAAGAGGAGGAGATCGACTTCGCCGCATCGTTCAAGGCGTACCTCCCCGAGGGGGCGACGCCGCGTGGTCCGCGTCCAGCGGTGCCGCCATCGATCCCGCGCAACTTCTTTCAGGTCTTCGGTGCGCGGCACCGCGGCCATAAGCGCCGCCCCTCGTAGGGGTTAGCGCC
>JBPCTG010000125.1:0-5175 GCA_051006395.1 Candidatus Limnocylindrus sp. | reverse complement strand
GCGGTGCCGAGGTCGATCCCGACGTCGCGCGAGAAGAGGCTGTAGAGGCGGTTGAGCATGGGTCGGATCGTAGCACCCGACCTCGTGGGGCTACTCCGCTCACCAGTGGGCTAGGCCCCCTCGCGCTCCGCCCCCCAGATCGACCCTCGCTGTGTGCGGATGCTCGCCCAGCGGCCGTGCCCGAGCACGAGATGATCGAGGAACTCCACGTCGAGGAGGCGCGCAGCGGCGAGCACCTCAGCGGTGAGTCGCAGATCTTCGTCGGAGGGTTCCGGGTCGCCGCTCGGGTGGTTGTGCACCAGCGCGAAGCCGACACCACTGTGATCGAGCACCGGGCGCAACAGCTCGCCGATGCGCACGCTCGTTCCAGTCGCTGTGCCGACGTAGACCCTACGCAGCGCCAAGAGTCCATTGCGCCCGTCGACGATCGCCACGTGCAGCTCCTCTTGCGTAGCGCGTCCAAACACAGGGAGTGTGATCGCGGCAAGGTCCGCTGGCGATTGCACGCGCAGCCGATCGGCTGGCCACCAGGCCGCAATGCGCCGCGCAACATCGAGCGCACGGGTGACGCGTTCTGCATCGTCGGAGTCGACCCCTGCACGCATGAGTCGCTCCAAAAGCTCTGGGTGAAAGAGTGAGGCTGCGCTCCCCTGCGCCGCGCTGATTGCAGCGACCCGAACTGGGTCCCATCCGACGAGCCTTCCCCCAAGTGCATCGGCAATTGCTGCGAAGAGCTCGCGCTCGTGTTCCCCAAGATCTACTAATGGCCCTTCAAGGCTTTTAGCGCCCTCGGTGCCGTCGGCGCCGTCGAGCGTAGCTGTCGCGATGATGCTCATCTCGCCTCCAATCTTCGGGTTGGCGTCCCCGGAGTCACAGCGAGCCCGCCGTTCTCCCGCTGCGATCCGGAGACGACGTGATCTTCACCGAGACGACGTAGCGCGCGCGTTTCCACAACGCGCGGTTGTGTGCGGCGCTAGTTCGTAGCGACGTTTGCGATGAGTACGACGAGCAAGTTGTAGCTGGCGTGTAAGACGATCGGTGCGAGGAGCGAACGGCGGCGAACCCAGAGCCAACCTGTCGCAAGGCCGAGCGGGATGCGCACGAGTAGTGCGATCCCTGCAGCGGTGAGCGCCTCTCCGGCAGTGTCTCCACCAACTCCAATGGTGTGGGCAAAGGCGAAGATGAGTGTTGAGAAGACGATCGCGCGACGCGCTCCAGACTGTCGCCCCCACGCGCGCGCGATCACGCCGCGGTAGAGCAGCTCTTCACCGAGCGGCGCGACGATCACCGCAGTAACCAGGTTGAGAGCGAGCCGCACCTCAAAGGCGAGGCTCGCAGGGCCTCCTGGTTCGATGTTCACCGGTGGTAGTGGCGCGTTCGGCGACACGCCAGTGAAGTTCGTCAGGATGCCCGAGGCGACGATTGCAGTTACGACGCTCGGCACGAGGAGAACAAGGCCCCAGGCAATGTCGGCGATCCGCCCGCCGCGTCGCTGCGCAGTTGGAAGCGCTCCCTCGCTCGCCCCGGCACTCGATGAGAAGGCGAAGAGATCACGCCAGCGCGCAGCGCCCGTGCCAACAACGAGCAGTGCGATGGCTGCGGTCGAGGTGACACTTGTTGCGAGGGCAAAGAGCAGGGTGAGGAGCGACGCATCGATCGCCGCAGCGGGATCAACGAGATTGAGCACGAGGCCGATGAGCGCCCCGGCGACGGCCGCCCAACCGAGGGTGACAAAGAAGATCAGTACGGGCCCGGGGCCACGCCATCCGGTCTGTGGGGTGTCGACGTGCCGCTGTAACGCGGAGGCGCCGGCGAGGCTTGTGAGGCCGAGGGTTAGCAGCGTGACGCCGACGATAAAGAGGATCGGCCCGCCACCGGCGACCCCCGCTACGGAGAGTGAGGCGCCGAGGAGTGAGCCGACAAGGCCGATAAGGTGGAGCGCTGGCGCCTCTCGCCCCTCGAGCGAGAAGAGTCGCTGCGCCACGGAAGCCATCGAGTCTCCGCGCGCGGCGTCGCTACGGCTTCGCTGCGCCGGTCAGATCGGCGAGCGTTGCGAGCACCTTGTCGAGCTCGGCGATGCGCTGCCCGTAGGAGGCGAAGTCTCCCGCACGCAACGCATCTTGCGCCTGCGCAAAGAGTTGCGAGGCGCGCGCGACGAGGCCAGCGACATCCTTCGGCTCAGCGCCGCCCGTACCCGGGTCAACGACTCCGCCACCAACGAGCAGATTCAGCGCCTCGGAGAGCGTGTCGCCCCACACGACCTTGGTAGAGGTGGCAGCGACGACCTTTTGGAATTCAGGGAACTTGCTCGCCGTAGACTGTAAGTAGACGGGCTGCAGATACACGATCGTTCCGCCGATCGGCGCAACGATCAGGTTGCCGCGCGTCACCGTAGATCCCGATTGATCCCAGAGCGTCGTTTGTGAGGCGATGATCGGATCGGCATCAATGCGCGCGCTCACCTGGCTCGGGCCGAAGACCGAGGTGTCCTTCGGGAAGCGGTAGCTCACCACCTGGCCGTACGATGCGCCGTCGTTCCTCGCGGCGATCCACGCGATCATGTTCGGGCGGCTCGTTGGAACCATCGGCTGAATCAGCGCGAACTCCGCCGCGGCCTCGCCGGGTAGTCGCACGCGCACGTAGTAGGCCTCACCGGGGAGCGACTGGGTGCCAGTCGAAGCCTCGGGGACGGTCCACACGTCGTCTTGGCGATAGAAGGTCTGCGGATCGGTCACGTGATAGCGGGCATACACGCGCGTTGCAATGTCGAAGCCGTCTTCGCCGACGCGCAGGTGCGAGCGCAGGTCGGCGGGCATCTCGTCAATCGGGTGCAACAGGCCCGGGAATACCTTCGACCAGGTGCGCGCGATCGGATCGGCAGGGTTGACGACGTAGAGGAGCGTCTGGCCAGTGTAGAGGTCGATCGTCGCCTTCACGCTGTTGCGTAGGTAGTTCACCGCGCCGTGCACACCACTCACCGGGAGCGAGTCGGCGTCGAAGGCTTGGGCGTTAGGGAACGAGTTGCTCGTGGTGTAGCCATCGACCATGTAGCTGAGCCCGCCGTCGTCGCGGATCACCAGATACGGATCAGCATCCCACTGCACGAATGGGGCGAGTGCGGCGATCCGCTCCTGCACCGTACGGCGCCAGAGCAGTTGGCTGTTTGAGGTGACCTGGTCGCTAATCAGCAGGTTTAGGTCGCCGAGGCGCGCGGCGAAGAGGAGCCGGTCAACGAACGTACCGAGCGAAATGCCACCAGTTCCCGTCCATGAGGTCGTTGCGTCTTGCCCGGCGGCTGGGTCGGTTGCGGTGGCATCACCGCTGAGCGGATAGTCGAACTCTGGGGTCTTGGCGCCGACCACGACCCAATCGTCGTCGAGCTCGCCGAAGTAGATGCGCGGCTCGCTCACCACAGGGGCGCCGTCCGTTGATACCGGAGGGATGTCGCGGATCGTGAGCTGTGGCAGGCCGCCCGAGGCGATCCCTGAGACGGGAACCATCGCCACGCCGATGCCGTGGGTGAAGGCGATGCGACGGTTCACCCAGGTCGCAGACTGCAGCGCGCGATTTGGGTTCAGCTCGCGCGCCGAAAGCATCACCAGTCGCTGGCGCCCGGCGATCGGATAACGATCAACGTCGACGTCGGCGAAGTTGTAGTACTGGCGAACGGTCTGCAACTGATCAAGGGTTGCCTGCAGCGGGCGGTAGTCCCAGAGTCGCGCGTCGGCAAACGTCTCGGCGTTGTCGGCGATTGCCGCCGCGGTGAGCGGCGCGTCGCCGTCGTACTGGCGCTCGGCCCACGCGTCAATGCCGTAGGCGAGCCGCGTCATCTTGATGTTGTTGGCGATGTACGGCTGCTCAAGGGCGTACTCGTTCGGCAGCACCTGGAAACGCTGCACGAACTCTGGGTAGATCCCGGTGAGCACAAACGAGGCTCCGAGCCACACGAACACCGTGAGGGCGAGTGGCCAGGTGGCGCGTGTGAGAGCGGCGCCTACCAGGAGCGCCGCGGCAATGGCGGCGATCGCGGTGAGCACGTCAAGTCCTGGAATGCGCGCGGCGAAGTCGGTGTACGAGACACCAGTGGCGACGCCGTTCGACGAGTAGACGAGCTCGAGCTTGTCGAGCTGGTAGCCGAAGGCGGTGGCCAAGAGGAGCCCCGCGCCGATGAGCGCAATGTGCAGGCGCGGGCCAGTGCCGATGCCGCTGAAGCCGCGCGCACCGAGGAGCGGTAGGTAGCGGAGGGCAGCGATCAGGAGTGCGGCGGTGAGGAGAAGGATGTCGACCCCTTGGAGGAGTCGCTGCACGGGAAGATCGAAGAGGTAGAACGAGATGTCGCGGCCAAAGACCGGATCAGCGGTCACTGCGCCCGATGGATCAAAGGGGACGGCGTTACGGAAGAGGGTGATCGCCTCCCATGAGCCTGCGACGCGCAGCGCAATAAGCAACGCGGCGACAACGGCGACAATGCGCAGCGCGCCAGAGCCGATCGAGCCGATGCTGCTGCCGCCACGTGCGGCGCCCAGGCCGCCGCCAAAGATCCCACGCAAGAAATCGGTGACGGAGTCGACGCGAACGTTGCCGTCCTCGTCGACGAGCGAGGGGCGAGCGGGGCGAGCGCCGGTTGCATCACCAGGGGTTGCCGCGCCACTTCCGCGCGACAAGGCGCCGGCAACGATGAGGTTGAAGATGAGGAAGGCGAGAGCAACGAGACCAGCAACCGCAAGGAGGCTCCCTTGGATTTGCATGCGCTGCCAGAAGAGCGCGCCGGCGCCAAGAGAATCGAACCAGCGCGCATCGGTGAGAAGGCCGACGAGCGGACCGCCCACAAGAAGCACGACAAGGATCGCGGGGCCAATGATTGCGGTGAATCCAAGGCGTCGTCGTGATCCACGCGGTGCGCCACCGAATCCTGCAGGTCGTCGCGCGCGAGGTGAGCGCGGCGGAGCGCCTGCGTCGTCACCTTCAGCTGCGCTTGCGACGTTCGGCTCGCCGCCGCGGCGTCGCTCGAGCTCTTCGAGGAAGTCCTTGAATGGGTCGCTCACTGGCTCGCCTCCCTCAACACGCGCTACGGACGGTGCGCGATCTCGATCGCGCGGGCGAATGCATCGAGCGCCGCCTCCGCGATCTTCGACCCTGTCATCGTAGCGACTCGCATCGCATCCCACTTCGCAG
>JBPCTG010000124.1:0-5852 GCA_051006395.1 Candidatus Limnocylindrus sp. | reverse complement strand
CTCCCCTTCACGCCAAGGAGGATCGCCCCGCCGATCTTCTCGTAGTCGAGCTTCGCCCGAATGCGCGCGATCGCCGGGCGCATGAGCAGCGCTGCGATCGGGCCGAACGGGAGGCGGCGGAACTCGGCACGGAACATGTCGGTGATCGTCGTGGTCACCCCCTCAACGAGCTTGATGGTGACGTTGCCGAGTACGGCATCGCAAACGACCACGTCGGCATCATCGGTCGCAAGGTGGCGCCCCTCAACATTCCCAACGAATCGAAGGTCGGCGAGATCGAGCAGCTCGGTCGCGCGCTGGATGCGCTGGTCCCCCTTCCCCTTCTCCTCGCCGATCGAGAGGAGTGCGACGCGCGGGTTCGGCACAGAGAGGACTCGTTCGGCGAAGATCGCCCCCATGTGGGCGAACTGGTAGAGGTTCTCTGGCGTGGCGTCAGGGTTCGCCCCAATGTCGAGCAGCACGAGCGGCTTCTCGCGCAACAGGAACTGCACCGCGAGTGCGGGGCGATCGACCCCAGGGAGTCGCCCGAGGCGCAGCACCGCAGCGGCCATCCCCGCACCGGTATGTCCGGCGGTGACGACCGCGTCGGCAGCCCCTTCGCGGACGAGATTGGTGGCGACGAGGATCGACGCCCCCTTGCGCTCGCGTAACGCTGCGGCGGGATGCTCGTCCATGCCGATGACATCTGGGGCGTGCACGATCGAGACGTTTGATGGGAGTGTGCCGCCCGCAAGTTGGAGGATCAGCGGCTCATCACCGCACAGGATCAGTTGATCGTCGGGATTCTCACGTGCCCAGCGCAACGCGCCAGGAACAACCTCAGTGGCGCCGTGATCCCCACCCATCGCGTCGAGTGCGAGGCGGACACGGCCCTCAGGCGAGGCCATCCGCGGTTCAGGCTTCGGTCGTGCCCGCGTCCGGAGCCGGTCGGCTGATGACCTCTCGGCCGCGATAAGTTCCGCACTCGCTGCAGGCGTGATGCGCGCGCTTGGTCGCGCCGCACTGCTGGCAGCGGTCCATGGCAGGTAGCGTCAGGGCATGGTGCGCTCGGCGCTCCCCCTGTCGCGACTTCGATGCCTTGCGCTTTGGTACGCCCATGCGTTCACGACCTCGCTTGTTGGCGCCACCGAGCGGTGACGCGGTTGGAGTGCGATCCTACCCGATCTCGCCGCCCGCGTCCCCCTCTTTCGGGAGGAGGGCGGCCAGTCCCGCCATCCGAGGGTCCCCATCGCGCTCCGGACAGGCCTCGAGCGGGTGCTCCCCGCCGCACGCGCCACAGCGCTCTGGGCAGGGGGGATCGCAGCGCAAGATCAGGTGCCGCGCGAGGTCAAGGGCGTCGAGAGCAAGCCTGCCAACGTCAACGCTGTTCCCCGACTCGATGCGCAGCGTCTCCCCTTCAGCGTGGCGCTCATCGACCGCCTCCTCGTCGAGCGACGTCATGATCGCGGCGGTCACTGGGGCGAGGCAGCGAGCGCAGAGCCCAGCCTGACTACCACGCACGGCGCCCCAGATCCGCACGCCGCGATTGGTGCGCCCAGCCTGGAGGGCCGCCTCGCCGGCGAAGTGTTCATCGCCGAGTTCCGCTGCGACTTCAAACGGCGGGATCGGCGCAACCGCACCGCCGCCTTCGGCGAGCAGTGGTGAGAGGTCGACGCGGTGGAGGTCTGCCTCCTCAGGGGAGGCGGGGATCACTTTGCGGTCGCGGTACGATCGAGGTGATCGATGCCGGCTTCGACCTCGCGCAGCGCACCAGAGAGGGCGGCGTGCATCTCTTCAAGTCGCTCGCGCGCGTAGGCGTCTGCCTCGGCGCGAAGGCCGTCACTCGACGCGACCGCACTCGTCGCTCCGCTGCGGAGTCCGGAGAGGCTAGTCCGCAGCGCCGAAAGCTCCTCGAGCGCCTGGCTGCGTGGCAGTAGGGCACGCCCGCCGAGGCGAGCGCTCGTGGCGACCAACTCCTCCAGCGCGTCGAGTCGTTCCATGATCTCGTGCAGATCAGCCATGAAGCCCCCTTTCCGTAGATGCGATTCTAGTCGGATCGTGACGTCGCACGCCAGCCGGTCGCGCGCTTAACTCGAACGTCGTGCCTGGGCAGCCGCCGCGGCGGCTGCGAGGACGGGTACGACCGCGGCGGGGACGAGGCGCTCGAGTGGGCCGCCGTAGCGCGCAATCTCCCGCACGAGCCGGCTCGAGGTGGATGCGTGTTCTGGGGCGGTCATCAGAAAGAACGTCTCAATCCCTGGAGCGAGAAGTCGATTGGCGTGGGCCATGCGCAGTTCAGCCTCAAAGTCGGAGCCAGCGCGTAACCCTCGTACGATCAGCGTTGCGCCAGCATCGGCGGCGATTCGCACGGCGAGGTCGGCATCCGAGCGAATGCTGATTCGGTCGGCAACGTCGGAGAGTTCGGCGGCGACGACCGCCTGCAACAGCGCGGCGCGATCGGCGAGGGTGAGGAGCGCCTCCTTTGCCGCGTTTGGCAGGATCGAGATCACGAGCTTGTCGGCGACAGAGAGGCTGCGACGAATAAGGTCGACGTGGCCGAAGGTCACTGGGTCGAAGCTCCCCGGATAGAGCGCGATCCGTGTGGTCACTCGCCCTCCTCACCCTCTCCGCCCGATGCTACGTCGCTGCCCTCGCGTTCGAGCAGCACGATCTCCGTCTCGCCGAACTCCAGCGATCGCACCAATCGTAGCCCGATGGGGGGCGTCTCCGCACCCCCGCCTCTCGTGCGCCGCCACGAGGCAGCGAGAAGTCCGCGCGGCGCCAGCGGGGAGCCGGTGGCGGCGAGCGAGGTCAGAACGCTCAGCCGGAGCGCAGTGTCGTCGTAGGGCGGATCAAAGATGACGACATCGAACGGAGGAGCACCGCGCTCCCTGAATGCGACGCGTGCAGCGGTCGCCGCATCGCCCACGCGCACCGAACTGACCGCGCCGCAGTTGAGTGTCGCCACATTGCGCTCGATCACCGCGGCAGCGTCACGCGAGCGCTCAACAAACTGTACGAATGAGGCACCGCGACTCAGCGCCTCGAGCCCTGCAGCGCCGCTCCCAGCGCAAAGGTCGAGGACCCGCGCGCCAGTAAGGCGCGGTTCCAAGATAGCGAAGAGCGACTGGCGCACGCGCTCTGCGAATGGACGAGTGCCGCGATCCGGCACCTCGATGCGTCGGCCACCGAACGTGCCTGCAACGATGCGGATTCCCGTGCTCACAGCTCGAGGCTTTGCTGTGAAGTGAGGTTCATCCCGGCACCTCTGCGATGACACGTTCTGCGGTGGCCGCACCGCCGATCGGCCAGCCGCGCGCGTACGCGTCGACGAGCTGTACCGCCACTTCGAGCGGCTCCCCCTCCGCGTCGAGGAGTCGCTCTGCCTCCGCCTTAGCAACGAGGGCGAGCTCGCGATCCTCAGCGCGAGAGAGCGCTGCAATGCGCAGCGGCGGGACGCCACTCTGGTCTGTGCCGAGCACGTCGCCCTCGCCGCGCAGCTCCACATCACGTTCGGCCAAGAGGAATCCGTCACGCGTCTCCTCGATCGCACGCAGGCGCGCCTGTGCCGTCTCGTCGACAGAGTCGCTCACCAGCACACACCAGCCTTCGCTTGCACCGCGGCCAACGCGCCCGCGCAGCTGATGGAGCGTCGCCAGCCCGAAGCGATCCGCATCCAAGACGACCATGATGCTCGCATCTGGAACGTCGACGCCCACCTCGATCACGGTTGTGCCGACGAGCAGGTCGAGCCCCCCTGTTGCGAATGCCTCCATGGCGTCGGCCCGTTCGCGCGGGCGCTGTCGCCCATGCACCACGCCGATGCGCAACTTCGGAAGCAGTGTGCGCAAACGTTCAGCCTCAGCCTCCGCGCCGAGCGCCCCAGCGCGCTCGAGATCGGCCCCGGCGTCGGAGTTGGCGTCGGGCTCCTCGGTGCCGTCATCGGCCCCGACGCGCGGCACAACCACGAAGGTACGTCGCCCCACTGCGGCCTCGCTCACGACGAAACTCCAGAGCTTGTCGAGTTCGCCGCTCGTACGAATCGCCGTGCGGATCGGTCGCCGACCAGCAGGAAGTTCGCGCAGCTCGGACGATGCGATGTCGGCGTACAGGAGCTGTCCGATCGTGCGCGGGATCGGCGTCGCAGTCATGAGGAGCAGGTGCGGCTCGCCTGCCGCTTTGGAGAGGAGGCGCGCACGTTCCTCCACGCCGAAGCGGTGCTGCTCGTCGATGATTACCAGGCCGAGCGCAGCGAAGCGTGTCGCCTCGGCGAACAGGGCGTGCGTCCCAATGATCAACGCCGCCTCACCACTTGCGGCTCGTTCGCGTGCCGCACGGCGCACCGCCACCCCATCGCCACCGATCAGCAGCACTGAGCCGATCCCGAGCGGCCCAAGGATCCGTTCCGCTGTCGCCGCGTGCTGCCGCGCGAGGAGCTCTGTCGGCGCAAGGAGCGCGGTCTGCTGGCCGGCGGCGGCTGCTGCTGCGGCGGCAACAAAGGCAACCGCGGTCTTTCCGGTGCCGACGTCACCCTGGAGAAGTCGCAGCATCGGGGTTTCGCCGGCGAGGTCGACGAGGATCGCCTCGATCGCACCCGCCTGGTCTCTTGTCCAGGGCGCGCCACCTTGGGCGAGGCCGGCGCGAATTCCCGTCTCAATTGCGCTCCGCCGCACTGCGTCAACGACGATGCGCGGCGCAACGCCACGGCTCCGTCGTCGGCGGCGCCGAACTAGGGCGATCTGCACAGCAAGGAGCTCGTCGAAAGCGAGGCGACGCAGTGCTGCGTCGCGTGCCTCGAATTCTTCGGGCCAGTGCGCCTCCTCAATGGCGCGCGCGATCGGCATCAGCTTCAGCCGCTTGCGCAGCTCTTCAGGGAGCGGCTCTTCAAGATCGCTCGCCACACGATCGATGAGGGAGCGGATCGCCCGACGGAGTGTGAGTGCGGTGAGCCCCTTCGTCAGCCGATAGATCGGCACGATGCGGCCAGCACTCACCGCCTCAGCGCCGACGAGTGGGCTGAACTCCGGGGCGTCGAGTTGCAACGCCCATCCCACGTGCTTCACCTTTCCTGAGGCGACGATCTCAGCGCCTGGAACAAGGCGACGCTCAATGAAGCGCCGCCCGTACCAGACCGCCTCGATTGCCCCGCTTCCGTCGGCGAGCGTCGCGATCGTGCGCTGCACGCCACGTCGCCAGGTCTTCTCGACGCGCACGTCCACGACGCGCGCCGAGATGGTCGCTGGTTTTCCGCCAGAAAGTTGAGCGATCGGCGTGATCTCACGACGATCCTCGTAGCGACGTGGCAGGTGCAGAAGCAGCTGCGCTGCGGTGGTGATGTTGAGACGTGCGAGGCTACGCAGCAGGGTCGGACCACCCGGAAGGGCGAGCCCCTTCAGCGGGAGCGCGCCAGGATCTCCGTTCACTCCAGGCTCACTAACACCCGTTCGATCGGCTGCCCGCCGCGCTGCAGCTCAACTTCGACCCCAGCGATCGCCCCGCGCGCAGCGGCGACAAGACGCTCTGCAGCTGCCTCGTCGACATCGGCGCCGACATAGAGCGTAATGAGCTCCGCCGACTCGTTCGCAAGGGCGCGAGTGAGGGCGGCAACATCATCCGGCCCTGTGGCGATGATCCCGTCCACAGGATCGAGGGCCATCGTCTCCCCTGCCGTAACCGGGACGCCGCGCACGGTGGCGTTGCGCACCGCCTCGACGATGCGGAAGGTGCGCGCAGCATTGCGAGCCGACTCAAACTTTGCGGCAACGCCGTCGATGGTGAGGCTGGGATCCCAGGCGAGGAGCGCAGCGATCCCTTCGGCCGCATTCCGGGTGGGGATCACGACGATGTTCCCCTTGACGAGCGCTGCGGCCTGT
>JBPCTG010000123.1:0-24204 GCA_051006395.1 Candidatus Limnocylindrus sp. | reverse complement strand
CTCCGCCTACGCGCGTCAGTTCCTTGGCCAGATGGAGAAGCCAGACGTTGACTCGATCGACGGTCTCTCGCCTGCGATCTCCATCGACCAGAAGGGCTCCTCGCGCAACCCACGATCGACGGTGGGGACGATCACGGAGATCTGGGACTACCTGCGCCTCCTGTATTCGCGCGCTGGAACGCCGCATTGCCCGAAGTGCGATCGGCCGATCAGCCGCGTCTCACTCGACTTCATCGTCGACGAGATCCTGAAGCTCCCCGATGGTACGCGCCTAAACGTTCTCGGCCCCGTGCTGCGCGATCGCAAGGGCGAGGGGGAGGCGGTCGTTCACACCGCGCGCAAGTCTGGTTTCAGCCGTGTGCGCGTCAACGGCACGCTCTACGACCTCGATGATGCCCCGAAGCTCGACAAGAAGAAGCGACACAGCATCGAGGTTGTCGTCGATCGATTCATCGTGCGGCACCCTGTCGACGAGAAGGGGAAGCCGCTCCCGCCCCCGGATCGCAGCCGCCTCTCTGACTCCGTGGAGACGGCGCTGAAGCTCGGCGAGGGGCTCGTGATCATCTCTTCCGCTGCGGCCGAGGGTTCCAAGCCAACCTTCGAGGAGCGACTCTTTAGCGAGAAGTTAGGCTGCCCCTACGACGGTACGGTGATCGACGACCTCGAGCCGCGCTCGTTCAGCTTCAACTCGCCGCACGGCGCCTGCGATGAGTGCACCGGGCTCGGCTTCCGCCTCGAGGTCGACCCGGAGCGCGTCATCGATCCCGAGAAGTCGGTGGTCGACGGCGGCCTGATTCCGTGGTCGCGATCGCCCGAGGGGAGCTGGTACTTAAAGGTCGTGATCGCAGCGATGAAGGCGAAGCGCTGGAACCCGAAGACGCCGATCGGCGAACTGCCGAAGGCGGCGCAGGAGTATCTTCTTGGCGCAGAGCGCGAAGACCGCTTCACCGTTACCTACGAGACCTCGCAGTACAGCAACACCTATAAGGCCGCCTTCGAGGGGATCATCGCGAACCTCGAGCGACGTCATCGCGAGACCGAGTCGGAGCTCGTGCGCAGCGAGATCGAGCGCTACATGACGAGCAGGCCGTGCCCGAAGTGCAAGGGTCGTCGCCTGAAGCCTGAGAGCCTCGCCGTGCGCGTCTCTGGCCAGAACATCGCCGAGGTGGCGTCGCTCCCGATCGGAAAGTTGACCGCCTGGGTCTCGGGGCTCCCGCAGGTCCTCGGTGAGCGCGAGCGGACGATCGCGACGAGCATCGTGAAGGAGATCGCCGAGCGGGCAGGATTCCTCGTCGACGTTGGCCTCGACTACCTCACCGTCGATCGCACGGCGACGACGCTCTCTGGCGGCGAGGCGCAGCGCATCCGCCTCGCGACGCAGATCGGCTCTCGACTCGTCGGCGTCCTCTACATCCTCGACGAGCCGTCGATCGGCCTTCACCAGCGCGACAACGCGCGACTCATTGCCACGATGCTGCGGCTTCGTGATCTCGGCAATACCGTGCTCGTCGTCGAACACGACGAGGAGACGATCCGCACCGCTGACTGGGTCGTCGACATCGGCCCTGGGGCGGGGGAGCAGGGTGGACACGTGATGGCGAACGGGCCGCTCGCCACACTGCTCGGCGCTAAGGAGTCGATCACCGGCGCGTATCTGCGTGGCGAGAAGAAGATCGAGGTGCCGAAGCGCCGCCGCACAGGGAGCGGTGGCGAGATCGTCGTGAAGGGGGCGCGCGAGCACAACCTGAAGGAGCTCGACGTCGCCTTCCCGCTCGGACGATTCGTCGCAGTGACGGGCGTCTCCGGGAGTGGAAAGAGCACGCTTGTCACCGACATTTTGCAGAAGGCGCTGGCGCGAAAGCTGCACGGAGCAAAGGAGCGCCCTGGGCGACACGATCGCGTCACCGGGCTTGAGCAGGTCGACAAGGCGATCGAGATCGACCAGAGCCCGATCGGCCGCACGCCGCGCTCGAATCCGGCCACCTACGTGGGGCTCTTCACGCCGATCCGCGAGCTCTTTGCGGCCACGCAAGAGGCACGCCTCCGCGGCTACTCGGCGGGGCGCTTCTCCTTCAACGTAAAGGGTGGGCGCTGTGAGACCTGTTCGGGTGATGGGATCCTGCAGATCGAGATGCAGTTCCTCCCCGATGTCTACGTGCCGTGCGAAACGTGCGGCGGTAAGCGCTACAACCGCGAGGCGCTTGAGGTCACCTGGAAGGGAATGACGATCGCCGATGTGCTCAACTTGCAGGTCGAGGATGCGCTCGAGCGCTTCTCGGCGGTCCCTGCGATTCGCAATCGACTGCAAACGCTCAGCGAGGTGGGTCTCGGCTACCTGCGCCTCGGACAACCCGCAACAACGCTCTCTGGAGGCGAAGCGCAGCGCATCAAGCTCGCGACGGAGCTCGCGCGCCGATCGACCGGTCGCACCATCTACATCCTCGACGAGCCGACGACGGGGCTCCACTTTGCCGATGTCGATCGCCTCTTGCACGTGCTGCACCGCCTCGTTGACGGCGGCAACTCCGTGATTGTGATCGAGCACAACCTCGACGTGATCAAGACCGCCGATTGGGTGATCGACCTAGGCCCCGACGGAGGCGATCGCGGTGGAGAGCTCTTAGTCGTTGGTACTCCAGAGCAGGTGGCCAAGGCGAAGGGGAGCCACACCGGTCGCTACCTGAAGCTCGCCCTCGCCGGCGAGCCGATCCATTCTCTCGAATGAGCGTCGGTGCGGAGCCTCCGCGCCACGCCGATCGGCGCCTCGACGAGGCCGGCCTGCGCGCAGCGGCGCTGCTTGAGGCGGCACTCGAGGCGATCGTGACCCCTGCTGCGCGCGCGCGATTTGCCCCGCTCCGGACCGCCGCCGCAGAACTGCGCGATGCCTCAGGTGTCAGCCTGCGCCGAAGCGCTGTCGCTGTGCGCGCATCGCTTGGCCCGGGCGACGGGCTCGCAGACCACGCCGATCCACGAATCGTCGCGGAGCTGCGCGAGGCGATCGACGAGGTGCTGCGCGTCCTCAATCACCGCGATGCACACCGATCGACAAGTCGCGAGCGTTATGACGCATGACCACTGAGCGACTCCCCGCGCCGAAGCCCCCCGCAGCCGTGGCAGCTGCGCTCGCGGTACTCCCCGACGCTCCTGGCGTCTACCTGTTCTCCGACTCCTCCGGGACCGTGATCTACGTCGGCAAGGCGGCGCGCCTTACGCAGCGCGTCCGCAGCTATTGGCAGGCTGGCGCGATCCCCGGCGCACATCGGATCCGCGACGCGATCGACCAGGTCGCAACGATCGACTGGACCGTCACCGACTCTCCGAGTGAGGCGCTGCTCCTTGAGTCGCGCCTCGTCAAGCGCCACCTCCCGCGCTACAACGTGCGCCTTCGCGACGATCGCAGTTATCCGTACATTCGCGTCACCAACGAGCCGTACCCACGCGTCGAGCGCACGCGGCGAATCGTTCGTGACGGCTCACACTACTTCGGTCCATACACGACTCCTGGTGCGGTGAACGCCGCCATGTCGACGATCCAGCGTCTCTTCGCCTTCCGCACCTGCGATCTCGAAATCGCCCCGGAGCAGCGAGCGATCGAGCGCCCCTGCCTTCTGTTTCATTTGAAGCGTTGCCAGGGACCGTGCACCGGCGAGGTGACCGTCGCTGATTACCGCCAGGAGCTGATCGGCGTGGAGCACCTCCTCGCCGGACGAACTCGACCAGCGATCGCCGCGCTGCGCGAGCGGATGGATCGCGCCAGCGACGGCGAGGCGTTCGAAGATGCCGCGCGACTCCGCGACGCGATCGGGGCGCTCGAGCAGACCTTCGAGGCGCAGCGCGTGCCGACATCTGGGCGCCCGGAC
Source organism: Candidatus Limnocylindrus sp. (assembly GCA_051006395.1). Classification (GTDB taxonomy): domain Bacteria; phylum Chloroflexota; class Limnocylindria; order Limnocylindrales; family Limnocylindraceae; genus Limnocylindrus. Next base: position 20,344 of record JBPCTG010000123.1, on the reverse strand, counting down.
GAGGATGTGCTCGGTCTCGCCCGGCGCGGCGGAGCGGCGGCGATCGCCTGCTTCCAGGTGCGAGATTCGGCACTCGTCGGTCGTGAGGTACATCGCCTGGAGGCGGGGGAGGCGAGCGATGCCGAGGTGCTCGCCGCCTTCATCGGCCAGCATTACGCACGTGCCGGCGATGTGCCGCCGTCGGTCGCGACTGCAGTGCCGGTCGACGACGCGGATCTCGCGTCACTGCTCGCCACCGCACGGCCGGGCGGCATGGAGTTTCGCGTTCCACTGCGTGGTGATCGCGTACGCCTATTGCGTCTCGCCGAGCGCAACGCTGAAGAGCGGTTGATTCGTGGTGCTGCAGAGGAGGATGCCGATCGTGCGCGCGCCGACGCAGCACTCGCCGCTCTGGTGAGCGCCCTAAAGCTCGATGCCCCGCCAGCACGGATCGAATGTGCCGACGTCTCGACGATCCAGGGCGCCTTCACCGTCTCGTCGCTCGTCGTGGCGATCGACGGCCAGCCGACACCGAAGGAGTACCGCCGTTTCAAGATCAAAGAGGTTGATCAGCAGGACGACTTTGCCGCGCACCGCGAGGCGTTGCGTCGCCGCTTCGCCCGCGCGACGCGGGCCGGCGAGCGCGCCGGCCAAGCCGAGGAGGAGGCGTGGGGTCGCCCCGACCTCCTCGTCATCGACGGAGGTCGCGGACAGGTCTCCGCTGCGGCGGCGGAGCTTGATGCCGCGGGGGTCGAGGTCACCCTCATCGGGCTTGCAAAGGAGCGCGAGGAAATCTGGGTACGCGGTGCGACGTCGCCGATCAACCTCCCCGCTACCGACCCAGGGCTGCGCCTCTTGCAGCGCCTTCGCGACGAGGCACATCGTTTCGCGATCGGCTACCACCGCACTCTCCGGAGTCGTGCCGCAACAGAGAGCCGACTCGATGCGATTCGCGGACTCGGCCCCGCGCGACGGAAGGCGCTCCTGCGGCGCTTCGGCTCGGCGGCTGGCGTGGCGGCCGCCCCCCTCGCCGAGATCGCAGCGCTCCCAGGGATTGGACGTGCACTCGCGACGCGAATCCTTGAGGAGCTTGGCGCCGGCGGCCGTTGAGCACGACCCCTGCTAGGATTCCACGGATGCGCAAGACGACACCGTTCCTCATCCTCGCCGTGGGGCTCCTCGCCCTCGCCATCGACCTGCTCCCGAATCTGAAGCTTCCCAACACTGGGGCGGCGGGCGGGACGCGACCGATCGAGACGAAGCTCGGCCTTGACCTACGCGGCGGACTTCGTGTGGAGTATCAGGTGCAGCCGGTTGAAGGCGTCACCCCCTCTGCCGTCGACGTCGCCACGATCCGCGACATCATCGAGCGTCGTGTCAACAGTACCGGCGTCGCTGAGCCGCTTGTCCAGACGCAGGGGAGCGACCGCATCGTCGTCGAGCTCCCGGGCGTTTCTGACCCTGACGCGGTTCGGAGCCTCCTCGGAACCACCGGTCGACTTGATTTTGTTCCGCTTCCGAAAGATGTCTACGGCTCCGTAGACGTCGCCGGCGGTGGTGGCTCAACCCCTGGCATCAAGGTGGTGCCCGTCAAGGGCGAGAAGCTTGTTGATCCCGACTTGAAGCCGCTCTTCTCCGGGGATCAGATCGCCTCTTCTAACGTCGCGACCGATCAGGGGGGCGCTCGCGTGGTTGCCTTCACCCTCAAGGACGAGGGCGCCAGTCTCTTCAGCACGTGGACGAGCGACAACATCGGCTCCTACTTTGCGATCGTGCTCGATGGAACGGTCGTCTCGGCGCCGTACATTCAGAGCGCCATCACCGGCGGCGAAGGACAGATCACTGGCGGCGGGGCCGCTGGCTTCCCGCTCGCCGAGGCGACGAATCTCGTCACCGTGTTGAAGTTCGGCTCCCTCCCGTTCCCAATCGCCGAGATCGGCGTGACAGAGGTGAAGGCCACGCTCGGCGCCTCGTTCCTTGGACAGGCGCTCTTCGCCGGAGCGGTCGGAATCCTCCTCGTCTTCCTCTTCATGCTGCTCCACTACCGCCTCGCAGGGCTTGTGGCGAATGCGGCGCTCGTCTTCTATATCATCATCGTGTTGGCGATCTTCCGCCTCATCCCAGTCACCCTTACCCTTGCTGGCGTCGCCGGCTTCGTCCTCTCAATCGGCATGGCGGTCGACGCGAACATCCTCATCTTCGAGCGATCGAAAGAGGAGCTACGCATCGGCAAGGGGGTCGGCCCAGCGATCGAGGCGGGATTTGCGCGCGCCTGGAACTCCATCCTCGACTCGAACGTCTCGTCGCTGATCACCGCCTTCATCCTCTTCTACTTCGGATCATCGACGATCAAGGGGTTCGCCCTCGTGCTGATCATCGGCGTGCTCTGCTCGATGTTCACTGCGATCACCGTGACGCGTTTCATCCTGCGCGCCGTGATCGCGCGTCGACGCTTCGCCTCGCCGTATCTCTACGGGATCGCACCTGGCGACCTCACCGGCGCCGCTGCAGCAGCGGAGGCGAACCGTGGATAAGTTGATGTCGAAGAAGCGCTGGTTCTTTCTCTTTTCGCTCCTCGTCACGATCCCTGGACTCATCTTTATCATCGCCACTCCGGTGAGCAACGGCGAGATCGGCATGCGCTTCTCGATTGACTACACCGGCGGTACGGTATGGGAGTTCAAGCTTGAGACGCCCGCCGACACAGGCACGATTCGCGATGCGGTCGTCGCCGCTGGTCACCCAGAGGCGCAGGTGAGCGAGGCGTCAAATGGCTTCGTAACCCTTCGCACCAAACCGCTCGGCCTACAGACGGGCGGCGCCGCGGAGGGGAGCATCGCTGAGTTGCGCACACAACTTGAGACGACGCTCGGGCCGATCGCCGAATCTGGCTCCGTCACCACCGTCGGTCCCGTCGTGAGCCGCGATCTCACGCAACAGGCGCTGCTGCTTGTGGTGCTCGGTTCGATCGGGATCCTCCTCTGGATGACCTATCGCTTCCGGAACCTCCGATTCGGCTTGGCGGCGCTGGTCGCCCTCCTCCACGACGTGATCGTCACGATTGGCGTCTTTGCCATCTTGGGAACGGTTGCTGGAGTTGAGATCGACGCCCTCTTCGTCACCGCAATGCTCACGATCATCGGATTCTCGGTGCACGACACCATCGTAGTGTTCGACCGCATCCGCGAGAACCTCGCTCGCCATGCGGGAGCTCCTTTTGCCGATATCGTGAACCACTCCGTGGTGCAGACGCTCGGCCGCTCGCTCAACACCACCGTTACGGTGCTGATGACGCTGCTCGCGCTCCTCGTATTCGCTGGCGGCTCGATCCGCATCTTCGTGCTCGCACTCTTCGTCGGGATCCTCTCGGGGACCTACTCATCGATCTTCAACGCGAGCCCGCTCCTCGTCTGGTGGGAGGAGCGCACCCAAGCGCGCGCCGCCAACCGGGCGCGCAGCCTCTAGCCGGGCACGGGTGCCCGGCGGGGGAGCGGTGAGTGCGCGCGGCGGTGCCGCCGCCCCCTCTCGAAGGCGCTGGACCCTCTCTCCGCCACGTGATTCAGCCGCTGGCGACCCTGAACGCCTGACATCAACTCTCGCCGCAACCCTTGCAGCCGCGGGACTCCCCGAGCGACTCCACCCGCACCTCAGCGCGCTCCTCGCACAACGCGGCCTTACCGACCCGGTCGTTGCGGGCCGATTCCTCGACACGCGCGATGCAACGCTGCACGACCCAGCGCTCCTCCCTGACGCGTCAGGACTGATCACGCGGCTGCGCGCTGCAGCGGCGGAGAGTGAGCCGGTGCTCGTCGTCGGCGACTTCGATGCCGACGGCCTCACTGGCGCTGCAATCCTCATTCGTGCCCTGCGCGCCGCGGGGGCGATCGCCGAGGGGTATATCCCGCAGCGTGACGCCGATGGGCATGGGATCCCCGAAGGGGCGATCAGCGCGGCTGTCGAGGATGGCGTCGAACTCCTGATCGCAGTCGACTGCGGCACCGCCGACCGCGCGCGCGTCGAGGAGGCGCGCGACGCAGGGATCCTCGTCGGGATCGTCGATCACCACGCGGTCCCACCGGAGCCGGCACATGCCGCCTGGCTGGTCAACCCGAACCGCCCCGACGCCACATACCCGGTCCCGAAGCTTGCGGGGAGCGGCCTCGCCTTCAAGATCGCCCAGGGGATCCTCGCTGATCATCCCGAGCGGCGCGCGCTCCTTGGAGAGCTCTCGGTCCTCGCGATGATCGGCGGGATCGCAGACATGGTCCCGGTCGAGGACGAATTCCGCGTCATCGTGCGCTCGGCGCTGAAGGTGCTGAACGGTGCGGGGCGGACGCCGCTTGGGATTGCAGCACTCCTTCGCAGGGCAGGTGCCGAGGGGCCACATCGTGTCGACGTCGTCGGCTTCACCCTCGCCCCGCGGATCAACTCTGCCGGCCGCCTCGGTGACGCGCGCCCTGCACTCGAACTTCTCACTACCGACGACCCCGACGAGGCGGCGGAACTCGCTGCGCAACTTGAGGCGATCAATACCGAACGACGCTCCACCTCACGCGATGCGCTTGAAGAGGCGCGCGCACTTCTTGGTCTCGATGGCGACCTCTTCGCCGCGACCGATCCCGATCGCGCAGTGATCGCCCCGTCGCTCGTCGCGATCCGCGGCGGCTGGTCCGTCGGCGTGCTCGGGCTCGTCGCCGGGAGAATTGCCGAAGAGGTTGGAAGGCCGGTGCTCGTCGCGCATCAGCCAGAAGAGGGGGCGCTTCGCTGCTCGGTACGCGCCCCGATCGGCTTCTCCGTCGCTGCGGCGCTCGAGCGCTCCTCCGGGCTACTCCTCCGTTACGGCGGTCACGACGGCGCAGGTGGCTGTACTTTTGCGCCGCAGCACTGGGCGGCGGTCATCGAGGCGCTCGCCACATCGTTCGCGGAGCAGGGGGCGCAGATTGAGCCAACCCTCGCGGTCGACCTAGAGCTCGTCGCCGGTGCGCTGCCGCTCGGCGACCTCGCCACCCTCGTCGACGCACTCGCGCCGACGGGAATCGGCAACCCCGACCCACTCTTCCTCTTGAACGCCGCGACGCTTACGAGCGTTCGCCTCGTTGGTGATGGTCGTCACGCTCGGCTCACCCTTGACCTTGGTGGCGTCACTGCGGAGGGGATCGCATTCGGGCGCCCAGACGCGGCAGATCTTGCGGGAGGGAGCGTCGACCTTGTCGCGCGGGTCAGCCGCAGCACCTATCGCGGCCAGGCACGCACCGAGTTACAGGTGATAGACCTTCGTCGCAGCGGGGAGCCACGTTGAGCTCGCGACGCTCGCTCCGCCCCATCGAACGTCAACCTGTCGACCGCGGGCGACCATTTCATGCGCTGCGCGAACCGCAGAGGGGCCGCCGATCGGCGAGCATGCCGAGCGCGCCGCCTGGCGGTTGGCGCGGCGGTGGGCCGCTCGGCGCGCCGATCATTGCCGCGCTGCTCCTCGTCGTCGCGCTCATCGCAACCGCGACTCTTGGTTCGCTCGGCAGCGGAGGTGCAGACGCGTCGCCAGGATCGAGCCCAGAGGTACTCGTCGGCACGGAGATCGAGGGGACGCTGGCCTTCGGGCGCGCAGGCTCAATCTTCGGCGTCTCGGGCGCCGAACTTCGCGGCCTCACCGCGGGGAGCACCGATCGCGAGATCGCCTGGGGTGATGGCGGTCGCTGGCTCTACTTCGTGCGCCACCGCGATGAAGATGGCGGAGTGCGCACTGCGAGCGGAGGCATTCAAAAGTATCGGCTGGTCATTCCGACGCTCATTCGTGTTGGAGTTCTCGGCGGGAGCGAGGAGCAGCTCCTTGATGGGCTGATCCCCGGTGCCCAGCCGACGCTCAACTGGTCGGCCTTCATCTTTGATCCGGCGCCAGCCCCCGATGGAAGGATCGCCCTCGCGACCGACTTGAAGGACGGCCTCGCAGGGCGCGCTGTGGTGATCCGCCTCCTCTCCGGGTCGTCGATTGTCACCCCCGATCTCCCTGTGCAGATCCCGTACGGGCACCAGGACCCAGCGTGGAGTCCCGACGGCACGGTGCTGTACTACGTGCAGAACGGGATCGCGAGCGACGGGTCAGCGTCGCGACTGATTCGCTACGACCTCGCTAGCAAGAGCGTTGCGCGCTTCGGTGAGCGCGGCTTGATCGAACCTGCGCCGAGCCCTGACGGTCGTTGGATCGCAGCGACGCGTATCACGGCGAAGGGGAGCGACGTGGTGATCCTTGACGCTGCGACGGGGCAGGTCGCACTCGAGGTGACGCGCGGTGGACGTTCTTGGTCGCCATCATGGTCGCCCGATGGGTCGCGCCTCGCCTTCCTCGCGCCGCGAGAGAGCGATGCAGCGCTACAGGTCGCCACGTTGCAGCGCTCCTCGACGGGGTTGCTGACCGTCCTCTCAATCGCCTCGATCTTGCGCGACCCTGTCGATGCTGACGTTCGTCCAGCGTGGGGGGCACTCGGGCCAACCACGAGTGGCACAAGCCCATCTCCATAGCGAGCACCGCAGGCGGTAGGCTGAACCGATGAGCGACTACCTTGAACGCCTCGCGGCATCCTCGGCGCGCGTCGGCGCGCCACTCTGTATCGGCATTGACCCCGATCCTGCCGCGCTTCCCGAGCGATTCCGCGCTTCACCGGCCCAGGTCGGGGCATGGGTCGATCTGCTCATCGAGGCGACGAGCGCATCTGCCGCCGCATACAAGGTGAACCTTGCCTTCTTCGAAGCGCTCGGGGCAGAGGGGATCGCGATCGCAGAGCGGATTCGCCACAAGATTCCGAGTGCGATCCCGCTGATCATTGACGTCAAGCGCGGCGATATCGGAAGCACCGTGGCCGCGCAGGATCGCGCCCTCTACGAGCGACTCGAGGCGGATGCTGTCACGGCGAACCCCTACCTCGGGATTGGCGCCCTCGCCCCGCTCCTCGCGCGCACGCGCAACTTCACATATCTCCTCTGTCGCACCTCCAACCCTGAGGCGGCGGAGTTCCAGGAGTTGCGCGTCGTTGGTGGCGGACTCCCCGACGAACCGCTCTACCTTCGCGTTGCCCGCCTCGCTACAGAGCGCCCCGAGGCGCTCGCTGGGCGGATCGGTCTCGTCGTTGGTGCAACCGTTGGTGATGCGTTGCGCCTTGCGCGCGAAGTAGCGCCGGGGCTCCCGTTCCTCGTCCCTGGAGTGGGGGCGCAGGGGGGAGATGCCGCGGCGGTGTTGGCGACGGGTCAGGCGACGGCCGGGAGCGCCGCAGGGCGTTTTGGTGGTGGACTCACGATCAATGTCGGCCGAGGGGTGACCGACGCTGCGCGCGAGGCGGTGGATCCTGGTGCCGCCTTGAGCGCCGCGGCGGGGGAGTGGCGTGCGCGCCTCGCTATACTCCCCGCAGACGGGCTGCCGCCCGCCGCAATCGCGTAAGGAGCTCACATGCCAAACATCGGCCCCGGCGAATTGATCCTCATCCTCGCGGTCATCCTTGTCGTCTTCGGCCCAGGGAAACTTCCCGAAATCGGTGGGGCGGTCGGTCGCTCCTTCCGTGAGTTCCGTCGCGCCGCCTCTGACCTTGGCGATACGCCAGCACCACGCACGACGCGCGCGAAGCGCACGACGCGCAAGCCGAAGAGGAAGGCCTGAGCCGCCAAGCGGCGCGTTCTCGTGAGGTTGCGGGCGCCGCGGCGCCCCTGATCGATCACCTGCGGGAGTTGCGCCGGCGCATCACTGTCGGTGCCGTCGCGATCCTCATCGGGGCGATCATCTCGTTCGCCAACGCCGACGCCCTCATCGCGCTCCTGCGATCGCCGCTCGGCGACGCCAAGCTCTACTTCATCGGTGTCGGTGACGCCTTCGGCGTGCGCATGCAGCTCAGCCTGATTGGTGGCGTCGCCCTCGGCATGCCGATCCTTCTTTGGCAGACGTGGGCGTTCATCTCCCCAGGGCTCACCGCTACGGAGCGGCGCACGGCGCGTCCGTGGATCCCGCTCGCCCTCTTCCTCTTCATCATCGGCATCTCCGTCGCCTGGGTAGTCCTCCCGTTTGCAGTCGGATTCCTCCTGTCATTCCAGAGCAATGACCTGGTTCCGCTGATCGCCGCCGATCGCTACTTCGCCTTCGTCGGGAGCCTGATGCTCGTCTTCGGGCTGGCGGCGGAGTATCCGATCCTCCTCGTCTTCCTATCGCGCGTCGGCATCGTGAGCTCCGCAAAGCTGCGGGCTTGGCGCCGTGGCGCAATTGTTGGGATCGTGATCGTTAGCGCGGTGGCGACACCAGGGACAGACCTCGTCAGCCCGATCGTCCTCGGTGCCGTGCTGATCGCGCTCTACGAGCTCTCGATCGTGTTGATTCGCGTAGGGGGACGATGATGGCTGAGGTGAAGCGTCGGATAATTTTGCTGAGCGGCCTATCGGGTGCCGGGAAGACGACGGCGACCAAGTCCCTCGAGGATGTTGGCTTCCGAACGATCGACAACGTTCCACACGAGATCCTCGCAGCCCTCGTCGAGAAGATCGCCGATGATCCGCAGCGCTTTGCGCGCGTCTGCCTTGTAATCGACAGCCGTGATGGCGATCCACGACCGACGGTCGAGGCGGTACGGAGTGCAGCGGCAGCACGGGGAATTGAGTCGCGGCTGATCTTCCTCGATTCGCGCGACGATGTGCTCATGCGTCGCTACAGCGAGACGCGTCATCGCCACCCCCTCGGCGGCGAAGAGGGCGCCCCACGTTCTGTTGCGCAGTCCATCGAGGAGGAGCGCACGCTGCTCGCCGAGACGCGCGAACTCGCCGACGTTCAGATCGATACGAGCGATATGAGCGGGCGGGAGTTGCGCGATCGCCTCGTTACGGAGGCGGTCGGTGGTGAAGATCGAATTGCGATTCGAGTGATCAGCTTCGGCTTTAAGCACGGACTCCCGCTCGAGGCCGACCTCGTCTTCGACGTGCGCGCCGCAGCGAACCCGCACTGGGTGCCTACGCTGCGACCGCTCGATGGGCGCGACGTTGCGATTCGTGACTTTGTGCTCGCCGATCCTGCAGGCGCAGGGCTGAACGCTGCGATTGCTCACTTCCTGAGCGCGACGCTCGATGGCTATCTTGGCGATGGTCGCTCGCGCCTGACGATCGCGATCGGTTGCACGGGCGGCCGGCATCGTTCCGTCGTGATCGCCGAGGCGATTGCAACGCAGCTCAAGGAGCACCTGACGACGCGTCCAGCGGTCACCGGGGACGTTGCGAGCGCGGTCACTGTGGAGCATCGCGACCTCGGTCGCGTCTAGCGATGGGGATCGCTCGCTGGTTTCGGCGGGGCGCTCCTGAACGGCGCGACCCACTCGCTGGAGCGCGGCACGTGGTCGTGCTCGGCGGCGGTACGGGAATGTCTACCGCTCTACGTGGCCTCAAGGGTCGCGGCTTGCGTATCACCGCGATCGTTTCGATGGCGGACGACGGTGGCTCGTCGGGGGTGCTGCGCGAACGGCTTGGCATTCCACCGGTCGGTGATCTGCGCAACTGTCTCATTGCCCTCGCCGACGCGGAGCCGACCGCTGGGGCGTTGCTCCAGCACCGTCTTCCGACCGAGGCTGGGTCGACGCGTGGTCACCCGATTGGAAACCTGCTGCTCGCGGCGGCGATCGCTGAAGAGGGGGGAGATCTTGAGCGAGGTGTTGAGCGGGTGCACCGGATCCTGCAGGTCCGCGGACGCGTGGTCCCTGCGACTTCGAGCGCGACACGCCTCCGTGGCCGCACGCGGAGCGGGGTGATCATCCACGGCCAGGCGGCGCTTGCGCGGACTCGCGGGATCGCAGCGGTAGAGTTAGAACCGGCGAACGCCGCCGCCGCGGCCTCTGCGGTTGAGGCGATCCGCACCGCTGACCTTCTCGTGCTTGGTCCAGGGAGCCTCTATACCAGCGTCATTCCACATCTCCTCGTTCCGGGGATTCGTGCGGCGCTCTCGCGGAGGCGTGCGCCGCTCGTCTGGGTCGCCAACGTCGACGAGCAGGAGGGTGAGACCGAAGGGTTGGATCTCGAGGCGCACGTCGAGGCGCTCTACGCGCATGGCGGCGATGGGCTGATTGACGCCGTCCTCGCTGCAGCCCCGCTGCGCGGACGCCGACGCGAGCAGATCGGCACTTCGCTGCATCCGGCGTACCGCGACGAGGAGGCGGCAGCACGCGCTCGTGGGCTACCGCCACTCATCGTGCGCGACATCGTTTCGCGACTCCGCCCACACCTGCACGATGCGGCGCGCCTCGGCGCAGCGCTCGACGGCCTCCGCGTCTCCGGGTCGCGCTCGGTGCGATGAGTCGCGGGGAGGCTGACCTCGTCGCTGCGATCCGTGGTGAGCTTGCCGCGGTGCTCCCAGATCGACCCTGCTGCCGTCGCGTCGAACTCGATGCGCTCGCGGATGCAGGCGGACGTCGAGAGGAGATCGCGATTGCGCGCACGATCCACCGGCTGAGCGCCGCCCTCGAGGGGGAGGTGCAGCCTCGAAGCGGCCTCGGCGCTGCGACGCCGGCGGCGCGCGCCGCCGCGGTCGCTGAGCGGCTCTCCGCCGAGCGCGCTCCGCGTCACTGTCGCATCGCCTACCTGCGCGGTCGCATCTTGGCTCGCGGCTCACTCTCGATCGCATCGGGGAGCGTGCACCTTGAGGTTGTCGTTTCATCGACCGAGGGCGGGTCGCTGCGGCGCACGGTCGACGGACTGGGTCTCGGCGGGGCACACCGCCTCCGTCGCGGAAGGAGCGTCGTGGTCTGGAAGGGTCGCAACGCAACGCTGCACCTGTTGCGGAGCATCGGTGGCGGTCCAGCGCTCATGGAGCTTGAGGCGCGTGGGATCGCGAGAGAGATGCGCGGCGAGATGAATCGGAGTGTCAACGCGGAAACGGCAAACCTGTTGCGCAGCGTGCGCGCAGGGGTGCGTCAGGCCTCGGCGGCGAAGCGCCTCCTCGCAGCTGGCGCACTCGACACAGGCTCAGTTGCCGCGCGGATCGCCCACGCGCGGATCGCCGCCCCCGATGCGTCGCTTGCGACCCTTGCAGAAGAGCTCGAGATGACGCGTTCGGCGTTGCAGCGCGGGCTCGCAGCGATCGAACGTGCGAGCGCTCGACTCGAGGTGGGGGAGCCTCTGTCATGATCAGCGCATGACGCAGCGGCGACACATCATCGTGGCGAACTGGAAGGCGAATCTTCCGCCTGGTGAGGAGGTCGCCCTCGCCGGGGAGATCGGGACGGGGCTCGCCGATCAATTTGCTGCTGCGGCGCCCCACCTTGTCGAGGTACTGCTCGCCCCATCAATTGTCGGTCTCGTGGCCGTCACCTCGCTCTTGCGCCGCGAACACCCTGCGATCCGCATCGGTATCGCCGCACAAGATGCGTCTGCGACGGAGGTGGGCGCGCATACGGGGGAGTCGCCCGCAACACATCTCGTTGGGATCGCCGATGCCGTGATCGTCGGCCACTCCGAGCGACGGCGTGAGCGCGGTGAGAGCGACGCCATCGTGGGCGCGAAGCTTGCGCGCATCGTGGCCGCAGGGCTGCGCCCGATCCTCTGCCTTGGCGACGATCAGATCGACGGTAATGAGAGAGAGCGCGCCGCTGCGCTCAAGGATCAATGGATCGCCGCGCGGGCTGGCGCCGCCGGACTCGGTGTCGACCGCGCTGCACTTCTCGCCGCTGGTCTCGTCGTCGCGTACGAGCCAGTCTGGGCGATCGGCAGCGGTCGTCCCGCAACACCAGCAATCGCAAGCGCCGCCGCAGCCGCCATTCGCGCGTCGGTCGGGAGCGATCTGCCGATCCTTTATGGCGGCAGCGTCGATGCCGATGGTGCCGCCGCCTTCCTCGCCTCGCGACACGACGACGACGGCCGCATCGACGGCCTCCTCGTCGGCGGAGCGTCGCTCAGCGCGTCACGATTTCTGGGCATCATCGCCGCTGCACGTTCGGCAACAAACGGCCGATGAAGGGGACCTCTCGCGCATGGTGACCCCTGCGCGCCCGATCGTTCTCCTCATCGTCGACGGATTCGGGATCGGCACGCGCCCCGCTTCAGATGCGATCGCAGCCGCGCCGATGCCGCGCTGGCGGGAGTTACTCAAGGCTTGGCCGCACGCGAGCCTCGCGGCGAGCGGTCCCGCCGTTGGACTTCCAGAGGGACAGATGGGGAACAGCGAGGTGGGCCACCTGAATATCGGCGCCGGGCAGCGGGTGCCACAGGACCTTCCGCGCATCGACGCGGCGATCGCCGATGGGAGCCTCGCTACGAACGAGGCGCTCGCCGCGGTATGTGCGGCAGCGCGAGGCGGGGGGCTGCATCTTCTCACCCTTCTCGGACCAGGTGGCGTCCATGCGAATGACCGTCACGCGGTTGCTTATGCCGCCGCGGCATCGCGCGCAGGGGTCGAACGGATCGCGGTACACCTCTTCCTTGACGGGCGAGATACGCCACCACGTTCAGCGCTCGACTACCTCGTCGATTTCGAGCAGCGTCTCGCCCTCGCGGCGCCGAACGCCCGCATCGCAACGATCTCGGGGCGCTACTTCGCCATGGATCGCGACAACCGTTGGGAGCGCACGGAGCGTGCCGTCGCTGCGATCGTTGGAGGTGATGGAGTTCTCGGTGCGCCGACCGCTGAGGCGGCGATCCGCGACGCCTACGCACGTGGAGAGAGCGATGAGTTCGTCACCCCCACGCGCATTCTTGCCTCAGGGGCTACAGCGACAGATCTCCGTGCTGGCGACGTGTTCATACACGCGAACTTCCGAGCAGATCGCGCACGCCAGCTCGTCGCCGCCCTCTCAAGCGTGCAGTTCGGTGCCTTCAAGCGTCCGGCGCCCCTTCCGCTCTTGCTCTGGGGGGCGACCTCATACGCCGAGGAGCTCGATGCCGGCGTCATCTTCGCCCCTGTAGTGGTCCCGTCGTTGGCGGGGGTCGTCGCGACTGCGGGCCTCAAGCAGTTCCATGTTGCCGAGACGGAAAAGTACGCGCACGTCACCTACTTCTTGAACGGCGGCAGGGAGGAGCCGTTCCCCGGCGAGCGTCGCCTGCTGATTCCAAGCGAGCACGTTGCCACCTACGACCTTGCCCCTGCGATGCGCGCTGCCGAGATCGCCGACGCGGTGGTCGCCGCGGTAGCAGCGGGGGAGGAGGCGTTCATCGTCGCGAATCTCGCCAATCCCGACATGGTCGGACACACCGGCTCCTGGGAGGCGACGCTCGAGGCGTGCGCGGCGGTTGACGTCGCGATCGGGCGCATCGCCACCGCAACGCTGCAGACTCGCGGGGCGCTCCTCGTTATCACTGGCGATCACGGCAACGCCGAAGAGATGCGCGACGAGGGTGGCGGCGTGGTGACGAGTCACACCCTTGCGCGCGTGCCGCTCCTTCTCGCTGGTCGAGCCGTGGAGGGAGCGCAGATTCAGGACGGCGAGCTGCGTGACATCGCGCCGACGCTCTGCGCACTCGCCGGCCTCACTCCCGATCCTGCCATGACGGGAGGCTCGCTCCTTATCGCCCGCACGGAGCGTCGCCCATAGAAGGCCCCCGATCGTGGCGGTGCTAGACTCTCAGCACGGCGACCTCCGCGATGGGGGGCGCAAGAGCGAAACGGAGTGATCATGAATCCAGTCCTCGCGGTCGGTCAGATCATCGTCAGCATCTTCCTCATCATTGCAGTGCTCATGCAGTCGCGTGGGGTTGGCCTCAGCTCTGCCTTCGGCGGGGACTCGAGCGTCTACCGATCGCGCCGTGGCGTTGAGCGACAGTTGCTGCGATTCACCATCCTGCTCATCGTCCTCTTCGTGGGTTTCTCGCTCGTCGGCTACCTCCAGGCGCAGTGATCCGGCGCCACCATGGCGCGGCTTAACTTCGGCGAGCGGCCTTCAACGCGACTACGTCTGGCGCTGGGGGCGGTCGCCCTTCTGGCTGCCGTCGTCTTCTCGGGAATGCAGCTTGGCCTCATCGCCACGCCGCAAGGTGGCATTTCGTTCGTTGGTGGCTCACTCCCATCGGGCCCCGGCGTCCTGAACGAAGGGGTAGTCGGCACGCTCGAGACACCCCTCCCGCTCTTTGCCGCTAGCGGTGCAGATCGCGCCGTTGTCGCGCTCACCTATCGTGCGCTCACCCACCTTGACCGCGGCGGATCCGCGGAGCCCGAGATCGCAACGTCGTGGAGCGTTGCAGAGGATGGACTCACCTGGACCTTTCTCTTCGATCCCGCCGCAGCATGGAGTGATGGCACACCGATCACGCCAAACGACGCGCTCTTCACCATAGGCGTTGCGGGTCAGCTGGGGATCGAGGGTGGCTACTTTGACGCGCTGAGCACGGAGATCGGAGCCGATGGCGCGAGCCTCATCGTTCGCACGCCGCGCGAGGTGGCGAGCCTCCCCGTGGCGCTCGGAGCCCTCCCGCTCCTTCCCGCACATATCTTTGAAGGGCTGCCGATCGACGAGATCGCCAGCTCAGAGGCGGCGCGTCGCAGCGTGAGCAGCGGTCCATTCCAGGTCACGAGCATCTCCTCCTCTGCAGCGGCGTTCGTGCGCCGAAAGGATCTGCTTGCCGGTGACCTCCTGCGCATCGCTGGAGCCGAGGGGAGCGTTGAGGCGATCGCCCTGCGCTTCTACCCAGACGGTGCGGCGGCGCTCGACGCGTGGGGGCGAAACGAGATCGACCTGCTCGCTGGACTCACTCGCGACGAGGTGCAGCTCGGCGTGAAGCACCGCGGCAGCAGCGTGGAGCTGGGATCAACAGTCTTCACCGGCATCGCGACAAACTTGCGACCTGGGGCAGTCCTACGCAACTCGGCACTTCGCCGCGGCCTTCTCGCTCTTCTCGATCCCGAGTGGATCACCACGAGGTTTGGTGGGAGTGTCGCGCGCACCCCTGTTTCGCCGCTCTCCTGGGCGTGGACCGAGATCGCTCCGGCGAAGAGCGGCGCCGCCTACGCAACCGCGCAACTTAACAGTGCCGGCTGGAAGGAGAAAGAGGGGCTCTGGGTCACCAAGGCGGGGAAGACCGTCCGCCTCGAGATCCTGACCCTCCCCGCAGTGGAGCATCCGGTGGATGCCGCGATCGCTGCGCAGGCGGCGGTCGCCTGGACGCGGTTCGGGATCCCGACAAGCGTCATCGAACTCGACACGAATCAGCTCGACGCTCGGCTTGCCGCTGGCGACTTCAATGCAGCGGTCCTTAACGTTGAGATCGGCATCGATCCCGACCTTTATCCGCTCTTCGGCTCCGCCGCCGTCCTCGCTGGGGGGAACGTATCGGGGATCCAGGTGAAGCAGCTCGATGACCTCCTCAATGCAGCCCGAAAACCCGCAGCCCTCGAGGTTCGACGTGAGGCGCTCGCCGCCGTCCAGCGCTGGCTTGCCGCGGCCGATTACTTCCTCCCGATCCGCTTCCGAGAAGTGGAACTATTGACCTCTGAGGCGGTCCAAGGTGCCTCCCCGCTGATCGTCGAAACCGTAGAGACCCACCTTCGGGATGTGCTATCGTTCCGCATCGCAGCACCGTGAGCGATCGCGGGCTGGGGCGTGTCGAGGTGGCGGAATTGGCAGACGCGCTGGCTTCAGGAGCCAGTGTCCGCAAGGACGTATGGGTTCAAGTCCCTTCCTCGATACCAGCGTCAGCAGCAGGCGACACCTGTGCCCAGGTGGCGGAATTGGTATACGCGTACGTTTGAGGGGCGTATGACGCAAGTCATCCGGGTTCAAGTCCCGGTCTGGGCACCACACTTCGCCGCGCGCAAGGGCAGCGAGCCACGGCTCAATCCGGGCGGTTAGCTCAGTCGGTAGAGCACCTCGTTTACACCGAGGGGGTCGGGGGTTCGAGCCCCTCACCGCCCACCAACACCCCTGATCGACCCCTCGTTCGCCCCGTTGCGCCCGATCCCTCTGGCGGCTATCCTGAACGAGTTCGCGTCGGGGGCCGCTAGACTGGCCGTCAGCGGGCCGAGATAGCTCAGTTGGTAGAGCACGCGCCTGAAGAGCGCGGTGTCGCCAGTTCGAATCTGGCTCTCGGCACCACCACCGGCGTAAACGGGCGGAAGTGGCTCAGTTGGTAGAGCATCACATTGCCAATGTGAAGGTCGCGGGTTCGAGTCCCGTCTTCCGCTCCACTCCCTCTCCCGCGGTCGGGGGGTCGCTGCCCCTTCGTCTAGTGGTAGGACAGCGGACTTTGGATCCGTGAACCGAGGTTCGAATCCTCGAGGGGCAGCCAGTTCTCGCACCAGGGCGACGTACCCAAGTGGTCTAAGGGGGGGGTCTGCAAAACCCCTATTCGCCGGTTCGAATCCGGCCGTCGCCTCCACCCTCTCTTCCCCCTGCGGCTCCCTGCTATGCTGCCCAAGCCTTTCGGCTCCGGCCCACCGCGCAGGTTGCGCGGGGCGCACCGGGGCGAATCCATAGGAAGGAGTGCGCACATGCGCCGATACGAGCTCATGATGATCCTGCGCGCCGATGTCGCAGAGGATCGCATCAAGGCGATCCAGGAGCGAACCGTTCGCTCGATTACCGAATCCAGCGGGCGCGTTATCAAGGACGTCCCATGGGGCCGCCGTCGCCTCGCCTACGAGATTGGCGGGTCCCGCGAGGGGATCTACCAGATCACCGTCTTTGAAGCGCCAGCATCGGCAGTCGCCGAGATCGAGCGCGTCCTGTTGATCACCGAAGAGGTGGTACGCCACCTCGTGATCCGCGACGAGCGGAAGGGTGCCGCCGCGCGCGACGCCGATGAGGCGGAGGATGCCGCCGCAGAGGCCGCGGCCGCCGCAGCTGCAGCCGCCGATGCCATTGATGGGGCCGCAAGCCCCGTCGTCAAGTAGGGGGGCGCATGTCGTTCGCCAAGGTCAGCATTATCGGGAATCTTGGGGTTGACCCCGAGTTGAAGTACACGAGCGAGGGGAAGCCGCGCCTCGAGATGCGCGTCGCAACCAGCGCCCGACGCAAGGCTGCATCGGGAGAGTGGGAGGAACAGACCACCTGGTGGCGCGTCATCCTCTTCGGTGAGCGCGGCGTGAAGCTCGCCGAGTGGCTCCGCAAGGGTCGCAAGGTGTACGCCGAAGGTCGACTCGAGGTTGGCATGTATGACTCGCGCGAAGGCGAGAAGCGCGTCAGCCTCGACGTGATCGCGAGTGAGCTCGTCGTCGTCGACCGCAATCCCGATGGCGGCGGCGCACCACGCGCACCGCGACCGGCGGCGGAGGCTCCGGCCGGCGCAACGAGCGACGAAGGCGGAAGCCAGACGGCCCCCAACGACCTCGACGACCTTCCCTTCTGAATCATCTGAGTTGAGAGGAGATCACCATGGCTGAGGCACCGAAGCGATTCAAGAAGCGTGACGACAAGTTCGGCGCGGGGCGCCGCCGTCGCGTCTGCTCTTTCTGCAGCGATAAGCAGGGGTACATCGATTACAAGGAGGTCAACCGCCTTCGTCGATACGTCTCCGACCAGGCGAAGATCGAGCCGCGTCGTAAGACTGGCACCTGCGCCCAGCATCAGCGCGAGCTGACGATCGCGCTGAAGCGCGCGCGCCAGATGGCGCTCATCGGCTACGCGCCGCAGCACCTGCGCTAAGAGCCATGGCCGGCAAGGGGGCCGCGCGAGGAGAGCTGGCGGGGGCGGAAGCGGCGATCGCCTACTTCGAGGGGGAGTTCCGCCCGCTCGCCGACGCCCGCGTCAACGTGATGACGCACGCCTTCCTCTATGGAACAGCGACCTTCGAAGGAGTTCGCGCCTACTGGAACGCTGAGGACGGACAGCTTTACGCGCTGAAGCTGCGTGAGCATCTCGAGCGCCTCCGCTCCTCGTGCAAGATCCTGCTCATGGACCCGCTCCCCGACGTTGACGCGCTCGAGAAGATCATCATCGAGCTGTTGAAGCGCAACAACTTCAAGGAGGACGTCTACGTTCGCCCGAGCGTCTACAAGAGCACTGCGGCGATCGGCGTGCGCCTCCACAACCTGCAGAACGACACCTACGTGGTTGCTCTGCCGTTCGGCGACTACATCGATACCGCCTCAGGGATCCGCTGCGCGACCGTCTCAACCCGCCGCACCTCTGATCTCGCCATTCCTGCACGCGCGAAGGTGGTTGGTAACTACGTCAACAGCGCCTTCTCAAAGAGCGAGGCGGGCCTCAACGGGTTCGACGAGGGGATCGTGCTGACCGAGTCGGGGAAGGTCTCCGAAGGATCGGCTGAGAACATCTTCATGGTGCGCGGCGGAGCACTCGTCTCGCCAGGCGTGAACGACGACATCCTCGAGGGAATCACCCGCGCGGGGATCATGGAGATCGCCGCGGAGCTCGGCGTGCGCGTCGTGGAGCGCCAGATCGACCGAAGTGAGCTCTACATTGCCGACGAGATCTTCTTGGTTGGCACGGGGGCGCAGGTATCGCCGGTGATCGAGGTCGATCATCGCAAGGTCGGCACTGGGGAGATCGGGGCAATCACTCGCAAGATCCAAGATCGCTACTTCGACGCGGTGCGCGGCAAGTTGCCGAAGTACCGCCACTGGGTTACGCCGATCTACTGATCTTCGCCTAGCACGCGCCGCTACTGACCGATCGCTGGAAGGTCGGCCCCGGTGATCACCACGGCGTCGACCGTGACCGTTGGATCATCAATTCGAATCGCCGCGCGTCCGAGAAGTTTCTCGAGCGCGGCCAAAGTTGCAGGGATGCGCGCCTCTGCGCCGTTGTAGACGATCAACCGCGTCTGCAGCAACCCAAGTTCGTTCGGCGTGACGCCGCTTGGCGCCTGCGCGTCGAGTCCCGTGCGCGCGATCGCCGCTGCGAAGGAGCCTGCTTCGCCAGGGCGCCCCGTGCCGTTGAGCACCCAGATCTGCGCCGCCTCGCGCTCGATCGACTGGGCCTGTACCTCCTCGGCGGTTGGCTCAGCGGCGAATGCGGCGATCACCGCAGAGCGGATCTTGGCGACGTCGGGGACGATGATGTAACCGCGCTCATCGGAGCCCTCGCGCTGGTAGGTAGGGGGCGTGAAAACGACGCTCCGAACGCTCGAAGCGTCGATTCGCCCGACGAGCTCCAGAAGGAGCGGAAGATCCTCTTGCGGGAAGTCACTCTTTAGCGCGTCCTTAAGATCGGCAACGAGCGCGGGGATGTTTGCGGCAATCGCCTTGATGTCGCTCTGCGCGCGCACAGCGGTGATCACCTGCTGCTGTCGTGCGGCACGGTCAAAGTCTGAACTGCCGTGGCGCGATCGGGCGAAGATGAGCGCCTGTGCGCCGGTCATCGAGTGCACGCCAACTTGAATGTGCACGCGACGAATGACGCCAGGGGAGACCGGATACGCCTCGTCGGTGACCGGGTTGCGCGTGATCACGCGAACCCCGCCGAGCGTGTCGACCACGTCGCGGAATCCGCCGAAGTCTGCCATCAACGAATAGTCGATGCGAATGCCATATAGCTCACCGAGCAGCGCCTTGAGCGCGGCCATCGGCCCGTCGGCAAAGGTGTCGGGGTGGCGGAGCGCTGAGGCGTAGTAGCTGTTGATCTTCGCGCTGTAGGTGGGTCCGTAGAGTGTCCGAGCTGCAGCGGGGACGGGAACGTCGACGGTGTCGCGGGGGATGCTGAACATCGTGACCGATCCCTTCTTCGGGTCAATGCTTGCAACGATCAGCGTGTCGGTGTTGAAGGTCGCATCGTTTCCCCGTCGATCAATCCCGACCAGCAGCACGTTGAGGCGGTCGGTGCCATTCCAGCGCGGCGGGGTTGCACCGCCGCTCCCGTCGCCGCCGAAGACGCCGCCGATCAGCTCCGTCGCGCTGCTCAGGTAGCCAGCGGCGATGAGGTGGACGTTGCCACCGATCGCGACGGCAAGCAGCATCCCGAAGAGCGATAGGAGGCTTGCGCGGATACCAGAGCCGCGGGTGAGCCCGAAGCGCCACGCGTCAGTTGCGGCGATTGCGCGCCAGGCTGCAGCCGCCACGTTGAGCGCCCCGAGAGCGCCGAGCCCGAACGGCGTGAAGAGGGCGCCGACAAGCCCCGAGGGTCCGTCCGCGGCGACGATGCCGGCCAGGAGGGCGAAGAGGAGGAAGGGGGGAGCGACGAAGAGGAGGGCGGCGCGCCAGCGGCGCTGATAGGCCTGACCGAGCCCCGGGAGCAGCATGGAGAGGACCGCACCGGCGAAGGCGGAACTGCGGGGGATCGTCGTGGCGATGCTCATCCCCTCACGATAGCGGCTCCCCCTCAGCGCGCCACGCTCGCTCGTTTGCGTACGACGGGGGGGCATGGCACGCTCGCACCATGTTCCGACCTGTCGCTTCGCGCCCAGACCTCATCGCCCTCGAGCACGAGGCGCTCGCCTCGTGGCGTGCTGAGCGCACCTTCGATCACCTCCGCGC
>JBPCTG010000122.1:0-5167 GCA_051006395.1 Candidatus Limnocylindrus sp. | reverse complement strand
CCAGAACCTCGTTGAACTCACCGCATCGATGTATCGCTATCACGACACGCTCCGCGTCGCGCACGCCGCAAGCTCGCCATGGTGGTCGTGGCCGCTCGACCTTAAACCCGTCTGGTTCTTCCAGAGCGACTACAGCGGGATGAGCGGCACATGGTCTGGCGCGATCTACGACGGCGGCAACGTGCTCTCGCGGCTACTGAGCATCGCTGGCCTCATCTGGGTGAGCGTCATCGCCTGGCGCCGACGCAGCGGCGCCTATGCGTCGATCATCGTCCTCTACCTCGCAATGTGGCTTCCGTGGGCACGCATCGACCGCGCAGCATTCCAGTACCACTACTATCCCGCCGCGCAGCTCGCACTCATTCCACTTGGCATCTTGCTCGCCGATGCGCGCAAGGGTGACGAACGCGCCGCGCGCTATCTACGCCGTGCAGCAGCCGCTGCGGTGCTCTTCGCTCCGCTCGCCTGGAGCCTCACCGGCGCACTCTGCACCGTCGCCGGCGTCGCGAGCGTCAACCCGCAGAGCCAGGTCTGCCTCTCGGGAGGATTTGGGACACCCGGCCCGGTCATCGGCGCGCTCGCCCTTGTGCCGGCGACACTGCTCGCCTGGATGATTCTCGGCGCACGAAGCCCGAAGAAAATCTTCGCAGGCGCCCTTATGGCAATCGCAATAGTCGCGTTGCTCTGGTATCCAAATTGGTCGGCGCTGCCGCTGCCGACCGGCGCGCACAACTGGTACCAGGGGCTGCTTCCAACCTGGATCTGGGCATTTCAATTCGGCGTCACCCTGGCAAAGCCAATATCGGTCCCGCTGTTGGGGGCAGCGACGGTGATCGAGGCGATCGCGCTATGCGCCGTCGCCGCTGCCACCTTCGTCGTCGTGGTCCTCATTGAGCGCAGGCGCATCGTCGAACTCGACAAGGATCGCGCGTAGCGGCGCGCCGTCGCTCGCAAGAAGTCGCTCGGCATCGGCCGGGAGAACGATCGCCTCTCCCGCCGCGACACGTTGCCGCTCGTCGCTGAGCGCAAGCCAGCCGCCGCCCTCGATCATGATGAGAAGCCCGCGGAGCGGGCTGCGCAGCGGTCCGAAGATCGCGCGCTCATCGAGGGCGAGCTCTGTGATTCGCGCGCCAGGGCCAGCATGCAGCAGCGATGCGGTTGTGCCGATGGATCCCGCCGCGCGTTCGCTACGGCGATGGCCGGGACCAAAGCGGCGGATCTCCACCGCCGCGATGCTCAGCGACCGGCGCGCCGCTTCGGACGCTTGATCGTCGCTTCGATTCCCTCGCTTACCTGACGTCGAACGCGCAGCTGCTCCGCGCGTGCATCTTCAGCGATCAGGAGCGGCGGGAATCGCTTCGTGACCGCGTCGCGCATCACCAAGAGACCGACGATCGTGGTGACGATCGGAAAGAGGCCGTACCACTGGAATGCGGCGTAGACGAGGTTGAGTCCAAAGGTGGCGAGGCCGGTCCAAAGGAGAAACTCCCACTCGTCGCCGAGCGTCCCGTGGCCACGCCCGCGGCGCGTGCCGAACGAGTAGGCAACGATCGTAAAGATGAAGAGGGCAAGATTCGTGATCCAGAACGGGGTGTAGAAGGTCCCAAGCCCATCATTCAGGGCGACGAACAGGTACTCCCAGGGCCACCGTCCCATCTCATCACCTCGCGCTTCATGCCCCGAGCACGTCTCAGGAGCGTTGTCGGAGTATGCCATCATCGCGCCCATGCGCGCCCTCCGCATCGCCTCTTCGGGGAGCCCGGCGCTCGCGCGCCTCACCCCAACGCTCCTGGGGATCGTCGCAACGGGCTGCATAGACCGTCGAACCGCCAGCATGCAGGGGCGGTGATGATGGATCGAGGCCCCCTCGAAACCCTGATCGCCGAAGAGATTCGCGCGCGCGGGCCAATCTCATTTGCCCGATTCATGGAACGCGCGCTCCTTGAGCCAGGCATCGGCTACTACATGAGCCAACAGGTGCGCGCAGGACACTCTGGAGATTTTATGACCGCGCCGGAGCTCCACCCGCTCCTCGGCGCTGCGATCGCGCGACTCGCCGAAGAGACATGGCGGCGGATTGGGTGCCCGCAACCATTCCGCTGGATCGAGTTTGGCGCTGGCTCCGGCGCGTTGCTCTTGGCGGCACTAGCGCACCTTGAACGCGAGGACGCACCGCTCTTGAAAGCACTCGAGATCGAAGCCATCGAGGCGAATCCATTTCGCCGCGCCGAACTTGAGGCTTCGGTGTCGGCGCTACCGCAGCACGCGCGGCCGCTACTCGTGCAGCGCGACACCGCGGCGCGTGGCGAGATCGCTGGGATCGTCGTCGCAAACGAGTTCCTTGACGCGCTGCCATTCCATATCGTTGTCGGTCGCACCGCCGCGCCGCAAGGATTTCTTGAGCGCTGTGTTGGCCTTGACGCGTCGAGCGGCGAGCTGACGTGGGTTGAGGCAGAGCCCGACGCCGCACACGAGCGCAGCCTGACCGCACGCGTTCAGGCGCACGCCGCGGCCGCAGCAACGCTCGCCGAAGGACAGCTCGCAGAGTTCTCGCTCGCCGCAGATGCATGGGTTTCGACCCTGCCGTCGTATCTCGATCGCGGTGTTGCCCTCGTGATCGACTACGGTCGCGAGTCGGGAGCGCTGCGCGATGCAGCGACGCGCATGGCGGGAACCGCGCTCGCCTACAGCGAACACCGCGCTACAAGCGACCTACTCAGCGATCCAGGCAGTCGCGACCTAACCGCACACGTCGACCTAACGGCGCTTCGCGTCGCGGCAGCAGCGGCGGGGCTTGGCCACATCGCCAGCACCACGCAGGCGGGACTCCTTGCGGCCGCTGGAATCGACGCGGAGCTACAGCGCCTTCGTAGCGGGCCCGACGCAACGCTCGAGGGGGCGCTCGCCCTGCGCACCGCGCTCGCCTCCCTCATGGATCCCCGCGGGATGGGCGGCTTCGCCGCCGAACTCTTTTCCGCAGGGTCACCGAGCGAACGTATGGCCCTCTCCAACCCCGCCGACCCGCTCCCTGGAACCGCGGCTCCGATTCGCCGCCTCGTCTAGAATCCCCGCAGGATCCACCTGCACCCCGCACGGGGTCCGCCGCGGGGGTTGGGTCCCGTACAAGGGGGGCGAATGACCGGTCTCTGGTACGTGCTCGGATTCGCCGGCGCAGGGGCCTCCTTCGTCTTTCTCACCATCGGCCTCGCCTGGCTGATCTCCCATCGCACCAAGGGGAGTCGCGGCAAGCAGGTTCCCTACGAGTCGGGGATCGACACCTACGGCGACACGCACGGCCGCTTCGGCCTCTCCTTCTATCTCTACGCGCTGCTCTTCGTCGCCTTCGACGTTGAGATCGTCTTCATCTATCTCTGGGCGCTCGACTTCCGCCTTCTCGCCGTCGACGGGCTCATCTCTATGGCGATCTTCATCGGTGTGCTGCTCTTCGGCCTCGGCTACGCGTGGCGCAAGGGAGTGCTCTCATGGCGATGAGCGACGAGAAGAACGCAGCGAAGGCGCTCATCGCGCCGGTCGCAACGAAGAACACGCTCTGGACAACTGATAACCCGCGCGCCTATGGCGGCGTTCCGCTTGAAGAGCATCCGAACCTTGAGCTTGCACGCTATGAGGCCACCGGCGATGGCCGCGTCGACGACGCGCGCTGGGGCGGCGCCCTTGCGGCGATCCCCACTAAGGCCGACGTGGTGCTCGATTTGATTCGCGCGAACAGCCTCTGGCCGCTCCTCTCGGGGCTCGCCTGCTGCGCGATCGAGATGATGTCGACCGCAACATCAAAGAACGACATCGATCGCTGGGGCGCGTTTCCGTTCCGCGCCTCGCCGCGTCAGGCCGACGTGCTGATCGTTGCAGGAACGCTCACGACGAAGATGGCCGAGCCGCTGATTCGACTCTGGGAGCAGATGCCCGAACCGAAGTGGGTGGTGGCGATGGGCGACTGCACCTGCTCTGGCGGTCGCTACAAGCGCAGTTACTCCGTCGTGCAAGGAATCGATCGCGTCATGCCCGTGGACGTGTACATCCCCGGTTGCCCACCGCGCCCCGAGGGGCTCATCTACGGAATGATGAAGCTGCAGCAGCTCGTCAAGGATCGTCGCGGCCACTGGGCGGAGCGGGCGATCGGTCCCACCGTTCCAGAGGGGATCTAGGTCACCGTGGACCGCGCACTTGCTCGCGACCTGCAAGAGCGTTTCAACGACCAACTCTTGGCGCCGGTGCGCCAGCGATACGACGAGACGGAGATCCGCGTCTCGCTCGCGAACGCCGTCGACACCTTGCGAGCGCTGCACGATGAGCCGGCGTTCGGCTTTGAGATGCTCATCGATCTGTGCGGCGTCGATACCGGCGACGAGATGCAGGTGGTGTATCACCTTGCAGCGGCGCGCAGCGCCGACTGGCTGCGTCTGATCGTTCCGGGGATCGACCGCGCCGCACCGCGCGCGCCATCAGCAACGTTCATGTGGCCAGGCGCTGAGTGGATGGAGCGCGAGGCGTACGACATGTTCGGGATCATCTTCGAGGGGAACCGCGACCTGCGACGCATCTACATGCCTGATGACTATCAGAGCCACCCGTTGCGCAAGGACTTTTATCTCGCCGATGACGCCTCGCGCTCTCCAGCGGCTGGGGTGCGCAACATGGAACGCGCCGGAACGCCGCGCGACGCAACCGCCGCAACCGCCGTGCGACGCGCGAAGGGTGCATAGCGCATGACGACCGAAACAACGCGCCCAACACGCCCGTCGCTCGACGATCCACGCGTCGCGATTCCCGGGTCGTCGTCGTGGTACGAGCCGGCACCTACGCCGCAAACGGAGCGACAGGCTGAGTTCCTGAACCTTCGCGACGGCGAGATGTTCATCAACATGGGGCCGCAGCACCCGTCAACACACGGCGTGCTGCGCATCATCGTCAAGGTGAACGGCGAGCAGGTGATCGACCTCGACCCGGTGCTCGGCTACCTGCATCGCGGCGTCGAGAAGCTCTGCGAGAACGCCGATTATCACCAGGCGATCTGCTACACGGATCCACTCGAGTACGTGAGCTCGCTCTTCTGCGAGGCGGCGCCGGTCGCCGCGTTCGAGAAGCTCATGGATGTCGAGGTCCCGCGCCGAGCGCAATACATTCGCGTCCTCACGATGGAGCTCAA
>JBPCTG010000121.1:0-2147 GCA_051006395.1 Candidatus Limnocylindrus sp. | reverse complement strand
ATCGTGATCTCCACCGACCCGGCCTATCCGCCGTACTCCTCGCTCGACGCGAGCGGCGAGTACGTTGGTTTCGACTCGGACACCGCGCGTGAAGTCGCCAAGCGACTCGGCGTGACGGTCGAGTGGGCCACCCCTGACTGGTCCGCAATCACCGCGGGCAATTGGGGCGGTCGATGGGACCTCTCGGTTGGCTCCATGACCCAGACCGACGATCGTGCGCTGGTCGTGGACTTCGTCGATCCATACTTCTACGAGTCGGGTTACATCATCGTTCCGGTGACTTCCACCGCAACGACGGTCGCCGACCTCGCGGGCAAGACGGGTTGCGCGGGCGAGAGCACGACGCACTCAACGTGGATCGAGAAGGGGTATGCAGATAGCGCCACCGTGGTGCAGTTCAATGCGCCACCGGTCGGAGCGAAGCTGAAGACCTACAAGACCGACCACATGTGCATCGAGGCGTACCTCTCTGGGCGCACCAACGACTGGGACTTCATGGCTCAGAGCAAGGAGTTCCTCGAGGCGGCGATCACCGAGTCGAATGGCAAGTTCAAGATCCTCGGCGAGGCCAATTTCGCTGGTCAGATCTCGTTCGCCCTCGACAAGAGTGGTCCAGATGACCGCTCGATGCTCGCTGCGTTGAACGAAATCGTTGCTGCGATGCACGAGGACGGAACGCTGTCGGGCTTCTCGATGAAGCATCTCGGACGCGACGTAACCAAGCCGTAGTGCACTAACGCAGCCGACGCTGGCTGCTGTGCTGGGGGAGTCGCAGGAGACTGCGACTCCCCCGCACGCTTCATGCGAAGGGAGGGGCACATGCAGACTGACGCGCAGCAGCTCGCATCGGCAGTAGCTGCCGACGAGGCGCGCCGCTCTGGCCGCTGGCAGCTCCGCTTCCGCATCGTTTGGGGCTCGATCGTCGCCCTCCTTATCGCCTTCATTGCCATCTCCCTCAATGTGGAGATCGGCTTCATCTCTACCGCTGCGCCATTCATCCTTCAGGGGATCGGGCTCACCCTGCTCGTCTCCTCGGTCTCGATCGTGCTCGCCACGATTCTCGCCGCGATTGGCGCACTCGGCCGCCTCTCGCGCAGCGCCCTGCTGAACGCGATCGCCTCGTTCTATGTGAGCTTCTTCCGCGGCACGCCGCTGATCCTGCAGCTGCTCTTCTGGTACCTCGCCCTGCCGCAGGTCGGCATCGTGCTCGACCCGGTGCTTTGCGCGATCTTCGCCCTCGGCATGAACTACGGCGCGTACATGACCGAGATCTTCCGCGCGGGGATCCAGGCGGTACCGCTCGGCCAGCGAGAAGCGGCCGCGGCGCTCGGCATGTCGTCGCGCACCGCGTTCATTCGCATCATTGCGCCACAGGCGTTTCGCATCATCGTTCCAGCGATCGGCAACGACTTTGTAGCAATGCTCAAGGACTCGGCGCTCGCATCGACCGTTTCACTGCATGAAATCTTGTGGCGTGCCCAGAACATCGGCGCCCAAAAATTCAAGACGCTGCAGACCTTCATGATCGCGGCGGTCGTCTATTGGGTCCTCACCATCGTCTTCACCGCTGTGCAGAATCGAATCGAGCGACGCCTCTCCGCTGGCGATCGAAACAAGGAGGTGAAGGGATGAGCTCCGCCATCGATCCTCGCTCTGCCGCTGCCCCGCACGACGTTCACCCCGCCGAGAAGCCTGGAGTGCTCGTAAAGTCAGGGTCCGAGCCGGTTTTGAGGGCAACGCGCATCGCCAAATGGTTCGGCGACAACCATGTGCTGCGCGGCGCGTCGATCACCGTGTGGCCAGGCGAGACGGTCTGCATCCTTGGTCGCTCAGGCTCCGGCAAGAGCACCTTCCTCCGTAGCCTCAACTTTCTCGAGGAGCCGACCGACGGTCGCGTGGAGATCGACGGTGTGGTGGTTGAGGCGGATCCTTTCCACAACGCCGGGGTCGCGCGGCAGGCGCAGATTCGCGAGGCGCGCCTGCGCGCCGGTATGGTCTTCCAGGAGTTCAACCTCTTCCCGCACCTCTCCGTGATCGGCAACTGCGTCGAGGCGCCGGTGCACGTGAAGGGGATGGCACGCAAGGAGGCTGAGGCGATTGCCGAGAAGTATCTCGAGAAGGTTGGGCTGCTCGACAAGCGCGACGAG
>JBPCTG010000120.1:0-1072 GCA_051006395.1 Candidatus Limnocylindrus sp. | reverse complement strand
TGCGGTGCGGATTGATGGAGTTCACGATCTCCACGCCGCCGCCGGCGGCACCGAGCTCGCGCACGATTTCGAGCGCTGCATCGAAGTTGCCGTCGATCGCGATCACCTTCGCCCCGGCCGCGAACGCCTGGAGCAGCTTGCCGGCGGCGATCTTGCCGGCGGGGATCAACACGATCGCCTCGATGCCGGCGGCGGCGGCGTAGGCGGCGGCCGATGCCGAGGTGTTGCCGGTGCTCGCGCACACGATCGCGCGCGCCCCCGACTCGAGCGCTTTCGCCACCGCAACGACCATGCCACGATCCTTGAACGAGCCAGTCGGATTCGCTCCCTCAACCTTGAGCCACAGGTCAGAGGCGCCGATCGCAGCGCCGAGGCGCGGCACGGGAACGAGCGGCGTCGCCCCCTCGCCGAGCGTGAGCAGCGGCGTGCTGGGGCCGATCGGCAGCAGTGAACGGAAGCGCTCCATGAGCACACGGCGCGCGTTCGAACGTGCGTCGCTCATCGCTTCTTCGCCGGTGGCGGCGCGTCGAACGCCTGCGGCAGGTCGCCCCACGACGAGCCCTCACCGCGCGCGATCGCCAACAGGTCGGCGATCACCCCCGAAGCGGTGGAGCCGGGTCCTGCACCTGCGCCCGCCAACGTGAGGTCGCCGATCAAGTCGCCACTGATTACCAAGTTATTGCCGCCGCCGACAGTGCGCCCGATACCGGAGTCTGCGGGAACCGCTGTGACGCGCACGGAGAGCTTGTCGTTCGCGGGATCGTCGCCACCGTTCTCCCATGCGGCGATCAGGCGCAGCTTTTCGTTGCGCGCAGCTGCAGCGGCGATCGCCTCGGGCGTTACGCCGGTGATCCCCGGCGGCGTGTCGAGCGCAACGTGCGCGAGCGATGGCCATGCCCCCGCTGCCATGCGCGCGAGCACCACGAGCTTTGCCGCGGCATCTTCGCCCTCGACGTCGCTGCGCGGGTCAGCCTCGGCGTAGCCGATCTTCTGCGCCTCGCCGAGCGCGCGATCGTACGTCCAGCCCTCGCTCTCCATTTTGGTAAGGATGTAATT
Source organism: Candidatus Limnocylindrus sp. (assembly GCA_051006395.1). Taxonomy (GTDB): domain Bacteria; phylum Chloroflexota; class Limnocylindria; order Limnocylindrales; family Limnocylindraceae; genus Limnocylindrus. The sequence goes on along the minus strand of JBPCTG010000120.1, from coordinate 16 downwards.
GGTGGTGCCGTTCACG
>JBPCTG010000119.1:0-1607 GCA_051006395.1 Candidatus Limnocylindrus sp. | reverse complement strand
GTGCGCCTTCGCGACCTCACCGAACTCCTCGATGGCGCAGGACTCGCCGAGAACGGGCTCCTCTTCATCGGCCAGGGTGCGGTCGACCAGGCGCTGAGCCTTCGCTCTGAAGAGCGTCGGGCACTTATTGAAGAGTTCGCCGGAACCGCTCGACACGAGCGGCGTAGAGCGCGCGCCGACGCCGAGATGAAGGAGGCGACGGAGAATCGCGCCCGCGTGGAAGAGATCATAGGGGCGCTGCGACCGCAGGAGCGTCGCCTCGCCTCGCTAGCGCGCCAAGAGTCCGGTCGCGAGGAGCTGCTGACCGAAGCGGTGGAGCGGATCGCGCGCCTCGGCGCCCAACGGGGCGCATGGCTGGCCTCACGCGGTCGCCGTGTGCGAGGTGCCCTCGATGCGGCACGCGCCTCACTTGACGCAACGCGCAGCGCGCTGCGCAGCGCCGATGCAGCGGCGCAGGAGCGCCGCGACCGCCTCACTGCAGCACGCAGCGATCTCGCGGCGGCGCGCCTCGACCTAGAGGGACACCGTGCCACTCGCGAGGCAGCGGAGCGTAGCCTCGCCCGCGCCGAGGCCGAGTCGGCGGCACTCGATCGCGATCTCGCTCGACTCGACGCTGAGGTTGTCGCTGCGGAGGCCGACGTCCGCAGCGTCGAGGCGCTCCGCGCCGCCGCCGCCCCCTCGGTAGATGCTGATGCAGCGGCATCGCTCGAGCTTGTTGACGCAGACCTCGCCGCCGCACGTCGCGAGGTCGAGGCGCTCACCGCCGATGCCGGCGGCGACGATGCGGGCGCACTCCTTCGTGCCTTGCGCGCACGTGACGCAGAGATCGCCGAGCTCGACGCCCGCGCCGAACGCGCCACCGCCGAGTTACAGGCGGTGCAGAGCGATGCCGCAAACGATGACCTTCCAGCCGCGGAGCGGGCCAGCGCCGAGGCAGCGTCGCAAGCGACCGCAGCAGCCGCGGCGCTGAGCGCGGCCACCAACGCTGCGTCGACTGCGGAGGCGCGCCTCGCCGCTGCGCGTGCGGTCGCGACGGATCGCGATGCTGCGGCTCGAAGTGCCGCCGCTGAGGTCGCAGCTCTCCGCGGCAGGCTCGAGGCGCTCGAAGGGCGACGCAACGCGCTGCAGGAGCGCGCGCTTGCCAAGGCGGCGCGCGCGATCGGCGGACGCAGCCTTCTCGCTGGTGTGGAGATTCGCGAAGAGGGTCGCGCCGCGGTCCTCGCCGTGCTCGGCGCCCTCGCGCGCGGATTCATCGTTGACCATCGCGGTGCTTCGCTCCTTGATTATGAGCAGGGGGCGCTCTTCATTGAGGGGAACAGCGCACCAGTGCTCCAGTCACATCCGAACCTGCCCTCGCTCGATGGAGAAGTGCTGAGCGATCCTGACGGAATCCTGGCGCGACTTCTTGCAGGCGTATCGATCGCGCCGGATATCGCAACGGCGCTCGATCTGCTTGGTACGCTCCCGACAGGCGGGGTCATCGTTACGCGCAACGGGGCGGTGGTTCGCGCTGGTGGCGTCGTCACCCGTGAGACCGAACCCGAAGACGCGCTCCTCGACAACGAGATCGCCCGCCTCTCCGCTGAGGTTGATCGTCGTGCCGCCGC
>JBPCTG010000118.1:0-7553 GCA_051006395.1 Candidatus Limnocylindrus sp. | reverse complement strand
GATCGTGGGTTGCGCGAGGAGCCCTTCTGGTCGATGGAGATCGCAGGCGAGAGACCGTCGATCGAGTCAACGTCTGGCTTCTCCATCTGGCCAAGGAACTGACGCGCGTAGGCGGAGAGACTCTCAACGTAGCGTCGCTGCCCCTCGGCGTAGATCGTGTCGAAGGCGAGGCTCGACTTTCCTGAGCCGGAGATCCCCGTCACCACCACGAGCTTGTCGCGTGGTATGTCGAGATCAATCCCCTTCAGGTTGTGCTCACGCGCGCCGCGGACGACGATCTTCTCTTGTCCCATGCGCCTATCCTCGCCGCTTCGGGCGTTCGCCGCGTCGCTTGATCACATTCGGCGTCACGCTCGGATCCCAGGTGCGCCGCCGTGCGCGCTCAGCAGCAGCACCCGCGGCTGCGGCCGCCTCCTCGGCGCTCGGCACAGGGGTGCCCTCCGCCGGCGCCTCTTCGTCGTGTTCGTCGCGAATGCCGGGGAGCCAATCCGCGGCGCTGCCGATCGATGGCGCGACGACGGTGCGCGCTGGGCTGCCGGGAAGGCGGCGTGGCGTAGCGGGGGCGGCGGCACGTGCGCCGATCCGCTCCACGGCGCTTGCAGCGCGCTCGGCGGCGCGCCCCACAGCCTCAGATGCGTCGCCGTCGAGAACGTCACGACGCAGTGTTCGTAGTTCGTCACGAAGTGCAGCGGCGCGCTCGAACTCGAGCTCCTTCGCCGCGACGCGCATCTGCGCCTCGAGCTGCTTCGCCAACTTCTCGATCTCGCTCCGCCCCATCTCGCTCAGCGTGCCGCCCGAGCCGCCCTTCCCCCCCGCGTAGGTGTCGGCCTTCTCGGCGACTGCCTTCAACCGGTCATTCAGGTCGCGGATCGGCTTAGAGATCGTCGTCGCCGTGATCCCATGTTCCGTGTTCCAGCGCTCTTGAATGCCGCGGCGACGATCCGTCTCTGAGATTGCGACTTGCATCGAGTTGGTCACCTTGTCGGCGTAGAAGACCACCTCTCCACCGATGTTGCGCGCTGCGCGTCCGACTGTCTGGATCAACGCCCAGGCGCTACGCAGGAATCCCTCCTTGTCGGCGTCAAGGATCGCCACGAGGGTCACCTCTGGCAGGTCGATCCCCTCGCGCAGTAGATTGATGCCAACGATCACGTCAAAGATTCCGAGGCGCAGGTCGCGAAGGATCTCAATGCGCTCAAGCGTGTCGATCTCGCTGTGCAAATAGCGCACGCGCACCCCCGCCTCCTCGAGGTAACTGGCGAGCTCCTCCGCCATGCGCTTCGTGAGCGTCGTGACGATCACCCGCTCGCGCTTCGCGATGCGATCCTGGATCCGCGCCATGAGGTCGTCGATCTGCCCCTTCGTCGGCAAGACGGTGATCTTCGGGTCCACGACGCCGGTCGGCCGAATGAGCTGCTCGACGACCTTCTCGGCCTTCGTCATCTCGTAACTCGCCGGCGTCGCCGAGACGTAGATCGCCTGGCGAACGCTCGACTCGAACTCCTCGAAGGTGAGCGGGCGATTGTCGAGCGCGCTCGGCAAACGGAATCCGTAATCAACGAGGATCTCCTTGCGCGAGCGATCGTTCTTGAACATCCCAACCACCTGCGGAATGCTCATGTGGCTCTCGTCGACAACGAGGAGCCAGTCGGCTGGGAAGTAATCGAGGAGCGTCCAGGGGCGCGACCCTGGCTCGCGGCGACTGAGGTGGCGCGAATAGTTCTCGATCCCCGAGCAGAACCCAACCTCGCGCATCATCTCCAGATCAAAGGTCGTCCGCTGGCGCAGTCGCGCCGCCTCGAGAACCTTTCCGGCTGACTCGAGCTCCTTGCAACGACTCTCCATCTCTACCTGGATATCCCGAATCGCCTCCCCGAGCTTCTCGCTGGGCGTGACGAAGTGGGTGGCGGGATAGATCACCATTTCCCCGCGTTCGGCCAGGATCTCCCCGGTCAGCGGGTCGACCTCGGAGATCCGCTCCACTTCGTCGCCGAAGAATTCGACGCGCAGGATCGTCTCCTCGCCGGCTGGCTGCACCTCAAGGGTGTCTCCGCGCACGCGGAACTTCGCGCGGCCGAGGGTCGCATCGTTGCGCTGATACTGCAGATCGACGAGATGCCGCAGGATCGCATCGCGGCGATAGCGACCCGCCTTTCTCACGCGTAGGACGGTCGCTCCGTAGTCGACCGGCGCGCCGAGGCCGTAGATGCAGCTGACCGAGGCGACGATGATCGTGTCGCGTCGCTCGAAGAGCGCCTTCGTCGCAGCGTGGCGGAGCTGGTCAATCTCATCGTTGCGGCTCGAGTCCTTCTCGATGTAGGTGTCGGAGCGAGGGAGATACGCCTCAGGCTGGTAGTAGTCGAAGTAGGAGACGAAGTATTCGACGGCGTTTTCGGGGAAGAACTCCTTCAACTCGGCATAGAGCTGGGCGGCAAGCGTCTTGTTGTGGGCGAGGACAAGGGTCGGTCGCTGCACCTGTTGGATGACATTTGCGATCGTGAAGGTCTTCCCGGTCCCCGTCGCACCGAGCAGTACCTGGTGACGAAGCCCAGCGTTCAGCCCGGCGACGAGTTGCGTGATTGCCGTCGGCTGGTCGCCCGTCGGCTGAAAGTCAGAGCGCAGGGTAAAGGCCGCCGATTCTCCGAGCGGCGCTTCAGGGGCGGGGGTCGATGGGGTCGTCACCCGTGAAGCATACGCGGCGGATCGCCTCCCCCGCGGCTGAAGCGACCGCCTCGGGGCTCCCTGATGCGTCGATCTCGATCGCTCCAGCCACGCGGAGCGCGTCGGCGAGCCCCGCCTGCGCCGCATCGCGCCGATCGAAGTCGGCACTGCTCCCTCCGCGGGCGACAAACCGTGCGGCGCGCAGCTCGCGTGGCGCATCGATCAGAAGGAGGGCGTCGCACCGCGCAGCAAGGCCGGAACGAAGGAGGGCGATCGCTTCGATAAGGAGGAGTGCCGCGCCGCGATCTTTCGCCGCCGACTGCGCCGCGGCGATCGCATCAGCGGCGATCGGCCACTGCACCGCCTCGAGGCGAGCGAGGAGCTGTGCGTCGCCGAATGCCGCATCGGCAAGGAGGCGCGCATCGAGCGAGCCGTCGGGGAGCCGCGCCGCAGGGTGTAGCGCGACGATCGCATCGCGGAGGCCGCCTGGCCGGCGACGCGCCTCACGCAAGGTTGCATCGGCGTCGATCATCGCAACTGGCCCGCCGATCGCTGCGGCGAAGTCCGCATCGGCAACGAGACGTGCTGTGACGAGGCTCTTCCCGGCAGCGATCGGACCAGAGACGCCAACGATGCGCAGCCGATCGCTCACTTCGGTGCCTCCCCCTCCAGTTCCAGCCACGCCTCTTCCGCGAGGCTCAACGCCGCCGTGACATCGGCAAGTTCGGCGCTCACACGCGCCAAGTCTGTATACGAGGATGCCACGCGCGGGTCGAGCAGCTCCAGCTCCAGCTGCGACTTGCGAAGTCCGTGGCGCTCAAGGTCTCCCTCGATCGCCGCACGACGCCGTCGCGCCTGCTCCTTGCTCAACTTCACGGGACGCTCAGGGGCGGCACTTCTCCCTGCAACCGCCGCCGCGCCCCCCTTTGTCGCTGAGCGCCTTACCTTCCCGCCCGCTGCATCACCTGCCCCAGTGGCAGATGCACGGGCTGGTGATGTGATGGTGAAACCGGTGCGGGCAGCCACCGTGGCGTCGGCCGACTGCGCCGTCCAGCCTTCGCTGATCGCGCGTCGCCACTCCTTCCAGCCGCCATCGAACGGCACCGCGAGGCCGTCGCCAACGACCCAGAGCTTGGTGCAGACGCGCTCGAGGAGGCGACGGTCATGGCTCACCAGGAGCAGCGTGCGCTCGTCATCGAGCAGGAAGCGCTCGAGTGATTCACAGGCATCAACATCGAGGTGATTTGTTGGCTCGTCGAGAAGGAGGATGTTCGCCGGCAAGAGGCCGAGGATCGCGAGTTCCAGACGACTGCGCTCGCCGCCAGAGAGGACGCGCACCTCCTTCGCAACGTCTTCACCGCGAAAGAGGAAGCGGGCGAGGTGCGCGCGCGCAGCTGACGGTTCGATCGGCACTGCGGCGCAGAGGGCATCAAGGACGGTTGTGCCGTGCAGGCCAGCGGCACGAACCTGCGCGAGGTACCCGGTGATCGCGCCTTGGCCAAGGGTGATCTCTCCGTCGAGCGGTGGTAAGAGCCCAGCGACGCTCTTCAGCAGCGTGCTCTTCCCTGCACCATTTGGGCCGACGATCCCAATGCGATCGCCGCGTCCGAGGACGAGACTTCGCACAGAGGCGATGCGCTTCTCTGTTGGCTCGCGGTACCCCACCACCGCCTCGCTGATGCGGATCGCCTCTGCGGGGGCACGCCCTGCGCCAGTGGTCGACAGCGCAAGGTTCACGCGCCGCTTCGGCGCTTCGGGCGGCTCAATGGCGGCGAGTCGCCGCTCATGCTCATGCATCTTCGCGTACTTCCGGTGGCTGCGATACGTCTGGATCAGCTCCTTCTCGCGAGCGATCTCCTTCGTGCGACGCGCTGCGTCGCGCTCCGCGTCGTCCTCCGCCGCCTCGCGTTGCAAGTGATACGCGCTGTAGCCGCCTCGGAAGCGGGTTACGTGATGGTTCCGAACCTCCCAGATGCGATCGACGACAGCGTCGAGGAAGGTGCGGTCGTGGCTCGAGACAAGGAGTGCGCCGCGACGAGCGCGCAGTGCCCCTTCGAGCCACTCCATCGCGTCAATGTCGAGGTGGTTCGTCGGCTCGTCGAGGAGGAGTAGGTCGGGGTCGGCGATGACGAGTCGAGCGAGTGCGACGCGCGTCTGCTCCCCGCCGGAGAGTCGCTGGGGCGGCTCACTATGGCGCGCCGTCGGGAAGCCGAGGCCGCGCAGTGCCGCAGCGATCCGATCCTCGAGCGCATAGCCATCGAGCGCGTCGAAACGGTGCCGCGCCTCTGCATAGGCTGCCGATGCTGCTGCGCCCTCGATCTCCATGCGCCGTAACTCCTCGGCGAGGGTAACGATCTCTGCCGCACCGCCGCGCACCGCATCGGTGAGCGACAAGGCCGCAAGGAGCGCGGGGTCCTGCGCAGACTCTTGGGTGAGCAGGTTGATCCGTAGGCCACGTGCGACGTCAACCCTCCCCACGTCGGGCTCGTCGAGGCCAGCGATGATCCGAAGGAGCGTTGTCTTGCCGGCACCGTTCGGCCCAACGAGGCCGATTCGCTCACCCGCCGCGATGCTCGCCTCGACATCTTCCAGTATCACGCGGGCGCCGATCTCGCGGCGCACCCCCTTGATCGTGACGAGGCTCATCGGCGCACGCCTACGGGATCTTCGCCACCGCTGCGTACGGCGCGTCGACGTGCCGCAGCCCGCTCGGCGACCGTCGCCCCGACGGTGGCGTGGTGAACGCGCTCACTCCAACGTCCCCCGCGCCGCGTATCGCTGCGATCGCCAGATGCTGCGCCGCGCGGGAGTTCGCCGCCAGCGCGTCGACCGCCGCGCGGGAGCGGCTGACATGTTGGACAGATGTGCGTTGCGCGCCCGCCAACGACGAAGCGGCGAATCGTTGCTCCGCAGACAAGGCAGGGCTCCCCTTGTCGCTGGTACACGGCGAGCCGCTCCTGCATCGTGCCATCGCCATCCGGCCCGGTGTAGTCGTCGATCGACGAGCCGCGCGCCTCAACCGCCTCGCTCAGCACGCCGACGATCGCGGCGTGGAGTCGCTCCACCTCGTCGCGACGCAGCGCCGCCCCAGCGGCGAGCGGATGGAGGTGCGCTCGCCAGAGCGCCTCATCGGCGTAGATGTTCCCGAGGCCGGCGATGCAGCGCTGATCGAGCAGCGTTCCCTTCAAACGGCCGGGGCGCCGCGCAAGGAGCGCGCCGAGCACGTCAGCGGTGAAGCTCGGCTCGAGCGGCTCGGGGCCGTGGTCGGCGAGGAGTGGCGCGTCACTCGGATCAAGGCTCGATGCAGGGATCCCGTCGTCGTCGCATGCGACAAGGGCAAGGCGACCGAATGCGCGCACGTCGCGGAAGCGCAGCTCGCGGCCATCGTCGAGCAGCAGTGCTGCCCGAACATATGGATCGAGCGGCGCGCTGGCGGGGAGGACGAGGAGTTGACCCGTCATGCGCAGATGCACGAGCAGCGCCACCTCACCCTCGAGGTCGACGATGATCCACTTTGCTCGGCGCCGCACGCCTCGAATCGCTCGACCGGCGATCGCACTGATAAACGTTGGAGCGTCCGGAGTCGCAATGTTCCGCTCCCGCAGGACGCGCGCGGAAACGACGCGTTGGCCGGCGACCAAGCGTGCGAGATCCCGCGCAACGGTCTCAACCTCAGGGAGCTCCGGCATCAGCCCCCTCCACTGCGGCCGCCGCCCCAGGGGCGCATCTCATCCCATCGCGCTCCAACCTTTGCCTCAACGGTGAGCGGCACATCAAGCGCGAGCGCCCCCTCCATCGTCTCCACGAGAAGCGGCACAAGTGCGTCGACCTCGCCCGTGGCAACCTCAAGGAGGAGTTCGTCGTGTACCTGCAAGATCAGTCGCGCGTGAAGTCCCGACGCAGCGAGCCGCGGGGCGAGGCGAATCATCGCGATCTTGATGATGTCGGCGGCCGTCCCCTGGATCGGATGGTTGATCGCTGCGCGCTCGCCAGCGGCGCGCAGCGCCTGGTTCGGCGAGCGGAGCTCCGGAATCGGACGGCGCCGGCCGAGCTGCGTCGTGACCGCCCCCTCCTCGCGCGCCTGCACCTTGATCGTGTCGATGTAGCGTTTGATCCCCGGGTAGCGCTCGAAATAGCCGGCGATGAACGCCTTCGCCGCATCGCGCGAGATCCCTGCGCGCGTTGCGAGCCCGAAGTCGCTCATCCCGTAGGCGATCCCGAAGTTCACCATCTTCGCCATGGCGCGCTCGCCATCATCAATCGTCGCTGGATCCTTGCCGAGCACCCGCGCCGCGGTGGCGCGATGGATGTCCTCGCCCGCCAAGAATGCGGCGATCAGGTCTGGGTCGCGCGTGACGTGCGCAAGGATGCGCAACTCAATCTGCGAATAATCTGCGGCAAGGAGCACGCTCCCCGGTGCGGCAATGAACGCGTGGCGGATCTTCCTTCCAAGCTCGGTACGAATCGGGATGTTCTGCAGGTTCGGATCCGTGCTGCTGAGCCGACCCGTCGCAGCCACGGCCTGCTGGAAGGTCGTGTGCACACGACCGTCACCTTCAACCATCCGCGGGAGCGCCTCCACATAGGTGCTCTGCAATTTGGATACCGTACGCCACTCCATGGCGAGCGACACGATCGGATGCTCACCTTGGAGCTCTTCGAGCACGCTCGCGTCTGTCGACCAGGCGCCCGTCTTCGTCTTCTTCCCCTTTGGGAGAGCAAGCTCGGTGAAGAGGAGTTCGCCGTGCTGCTTCGGCGATCCGAGCGCAACCGGATGTCCCACCGAGGCGGTCGCCTCGCGCTCGAGCCGCGCGATCTCTCCACGGAATGCGCCGTCTAGTTCCGCGAGCGCGGCCTGATCGACGGCAACGCCAGCGATCTCCATGCGCGCG
>JBPCTG010000117.1:0-9539 GCA_051006395.1 Candidatus Limnocylindrus sp. | reverse complement strand
CTCACCACCATTTGCGCAGAGCAGCGAGCGACACGACTGATCGTTGGGCTGCCGCTCCACAGCGACGGTGCGGCGAGTGAGCAGGGGCGGCGCACCGAGGAGTGGGCGGCACGCATCTCTGCGGCACTCGCCCTGCCATGCGAGTTCGTCGATGAGCGCTACTCGTCGCAGCGCGCCGAGGAGCGTGTCGGCCGACTCGGCGGTGGCGCGCGGCCACCTGGCCCCGCGCGTCGCGAGGCGCACCGCGCGGCGATCGACCGCGAGGCGGCGCGCCTGATCCTCGAGGATTACCGCGATCCAAGCCTGCGACTTCCGCGACCGGTGGGAGGAGAGCGATGAGGCTCGGTAGGCGCGGCACGCTCATCGCTGGGGTTCTCCTCGCACTCCTCGTCGCGAGGCTCGCCGCACCGATGATCATCGGCGACGCGCTCATCTCTGCAGGGCTCCGATCGCCGAAGATCCTCTCCTTACCGATTCTCGGCGACATCGCTGCGGAGCGACTCGGCGAACGCATCACGGCTCCGGCTGGGAGCGACACCGCTCTCATCTCGGTAGTGATCGATCCAGGGAGCAGCACCGCCTCAATCGCGACACAGCTAAAGAGTGTGGGTCTTATTGCGGATGAGACCGGCTTTATCGTTGCCGTTTCGCGCGCGGGACTCAACGGGCTGCTCCAGGCTGGGCGCTTCCGCGTCGCTGCGTCAATGACGCCCGTTGAGATCGCTCAGGCGCTGAGCACCCCCTATCACGAGCCGGCGATCGCAGTGGAGCTGCGACCCGGCCTCCGCATGGAACAGATCGTCGCAAAGTTGACGACCATTGATCTTCCATTTGCTGCGAAGGATGTCTTTGAGATCTTGCGCAACCCCTCGGCGTCGATCCTTACGGATTATCCGTGGCTCGACCTACCAGACGGCGCAACGCTCGAGGGGCGTCTCGGCTCTGGAGTGATCAACGTGCCGATCTCCACCGACGCCGATGGCTTCGTGCGCATGTTGCTCGATCGTTTTGCGGTGCAGGTACCTGCCGAGCTGCGCAGTCATGCGCCTGACGGTCGCAGCTTTGACGACGTACTGACTCTTGCCTCTATCGTTGAGCGCGAGGCGGCGGTCGACGACGAGCGGCCGCGCATGGCCGGTGTGTACACCTATCGCCTGCAGTTGGGCCAGGGGCTCTACGCCGACCCGTCCATCATTTGGGTCGCGGACTCTGCTGCGTTGCGCAAGCTGCCGATCGATCGCTGGTCGACTTATGAGTTCTGGACCTTCCCTGAAAAGCCATACAGCGGTCTTGTACCGCCCCGCGTCCCCAAAGATCTCGCCGCCTGGAACACCTTCGTGCGTCGCGGACTGCCCCCCTCGCCGCTCTGCTCGCCGACGCGCGCATCCATTGAGGCGGCGTTGGCTCCGGACACGTCGCGCAAGGAACTCTATTTCGTCTTGATTCCCAACTCGGGGGGAAGGCACGACTTCAGTCAGACCCTCGCAGAGCACAACGCGAAGGCGCGTAAGTACGGGTGGCAGTAGCCGCGTGGCGGTAGTCGCTCGCCTCCCACGCACCGACGACTTTGCGCCGCCGCCAACCGCAGCCGACCTGCGTCGCTGGGATGAGGCCGATGCCGCTGCGCTGCCGAAGCGCATCGCGGCGCTGCGCGCACATATGGCGGGGGAGGAGGTCGACGCTCTTCTTCTTACGAGCCATGCCGACGCGCGCTATTTCACCGGAATGCGCTTCGGCCCGAACGAAGAGCCAACGGCAGGTTCGAGCGGCTGGACCCTGGTGACCGCGGACCGCCTCGCGATCCTTGTCGACTCGCGATACACGGTGCAGGCGCGCCGCGAGGCGCCGCAGGCGGAGGCGATCGACTATGGGAGCGACGCCGGAGCAGCGGTCGGAGCCTGGGTGGCGCACGGCGGGGCACGGCGACTCGCGCTTGACCCGCACACCATTCGTCACGCCGTTTGGGAGCGGATCGCAGCGACGACGCCAGGCGTCGAGCTGTTCGCTGCGCGCGGCTGGGGGGTCCAGTTGCGCGCCACCAAAGAGGCGGCGGAGATCGAGCGAATCGCCGCCGCATGTGCCGTGGGCGACCGAGCGCTCGCCGGGCTGCTCCCGCAGATTCGCCCAGGTAATACCGAGGCGGCGCTCGCTTGGTCGCTCGAGCGGGCGATGCGCGAGGGGGGCGCAGAGGCGCTCGCCTTCGACGTCGCTGCACTGGCCGGCGGGAACGCCGCACTGCCACACGGCAACCCTGGTGAACGGGCTCTACGGGCAGGAGAGGTGATCCTCTTCGACTTCGGTGCACAGGTCGCTGGCTACAGAAGCGATATGACGCGCACGCTCTTTCTCGGCGAGCCTTCCGCCGAGGATCGCGAGATCTACCTGCGCGTCTTGCGCGGCCAGTCCGCCGCAATCGAACTGTTGCAGAGCGCCATTAGCGATCGTGCCTCAACGCTCCCCTCCGGGCGCGCAGCAGACGAGGCGGCGCGCGCCGCGATCGGCAGCGTTGCTGGCGTCTACGATCACGGCCTCGGCCACGGCATCGGCCTGCAGACCCATGAGTTGCCGTCACTCTCGCGGGGTGCCTCCCCCGATCCGCTTCCGTCACCCACGGTCTTCAGTGTGGAGCCTGGGATTTACATCGAGGAGCGCATCGGCGTGCGCATCGAAGATCTCGTCGCCGTAGACCTATCGGCGGGGCGCATTGAGCGGCTGACCCGCTTCCCATCGGATCCGATCGTCCTCGGCTAGACTTGCGAGGATTCGGGGCCCGAAGGGTCTCACCTGCAAGGAGGCCACATGATCTCGACCGGTGAGCTGAAGAAGGGGGTCGTGATCGAGCTCGAGGGCGACCTCTGGCAGATCCTCGACTATCACCACATCAAGGTGGGGCGCGGCTCCGCGCAGGTGCGGATCAAGTTCCGCAACGTGCGCAAGCAGTCGATCGTCGAGAAGACCTTCCAGGCTGGTGAGAAGTTTCCTCGCGCAAACCTCGAGCGCCGCAAGGTTCAGTTCCTCTTCTCCGATGGGAGCGACTTCACCTTCATGGACACGACCAGCTATGACCAGTTCGTGATCACCGCTGCACAGCTCGCCGAGGCGAAGGACTACATCAAAGATGGTCTTGAGCTCGATCGCATCAGCTACGAGGGCGAAACGATCGGCGTGGAGCTGCCGATCAACATCGACCTGAAGGTGACCGCCGCCGAGCCAGGGTTCGCCGGTGACACTGCCACTGGCGCGCGCAAGTCGGCAACGCTCGAGACCGGACTCGTGATCCAGGTCCCACTCTTCGTCGAGTCGGGTGACGTGGTCCGCGTCGACACCCGCACTGGCGAGTACCAGACGCGCGTCTGAGCCTCGTCGAAGCGCCAGAGGGGGCGCTTACAGTTTCTGAGGTTGCTGCGCGCATTCGAGCGCGGATCGCTGGCGACCATGAGCTCGTCGACTGCATCGTTGCCGGTGAGGTGCAGAGTTCTCTGCGAAGTGCCGCTGGTCACGACTATGTGACGTTGCGCGACGCCGAGTCGACCCTTGATATCGTGCGCTTCCGGGGTGCGATTCGACCTGGCGAGCAGCCACCCGCCGTCGGCGAGGTGGTGATCGCCCGCGGCCGCGTCGATCTTTACGCGCCACGTAGCCGCTATCAGCTTGTAGCGAGCAGCATCGTGCCGCTCGGCGGGGCGGGGCTCCTCTCGCGGGAGCTCGAGGCGTTGAAGCGCCGACTTCAAGAGGAGGGGCTCTTCGACAGCGCCCGCAAGCGCCCAATGCCAGAGGCACCACTGGGGATCGCCATCGTCACCTCGCGCTCTGGTGCGGTGCTGCACGACGTGCTCCGAGTTCTCCGTCGCCGCGCGCCGCTCTCGCGACTCTTGCTTGCCCACGCTGCCGTTCAGGGTGCCGACGCACCGAAGGAGCTCGTCGCCGCGATCGCGCGCATCAACGCACGCGCGCTCAAGGAAGAGCGTGCAGGCCGCGGCGATGCCCCTGTCGTGATCCTGCTTGCGCGCGGCGGCGGCTCTGCCGATGACTTGAGCGCCTTCAATAATGAAGAGCTGCTGCGTGCGATCGCGGCGAGTCGGCTTCCCGTGCTCTCCGCGGTTGGGCACGAATCCGATGTGACGCTCGCCGATCTCGTTGCCGACGCTCGTGCCGGCACGCCAAGCATTGGCGCGGCGCTCCTCTCGGCGGGCGGCGAAGAGTTGCGCCTTGAGCCGGTACGCCTCGTGCGCCAGGGATCGCGTGCGATCGCCGCACGCATCGCTGGAGCCATCGCGGCCGCCTCCGCGGAGCGCCGCGCCCTCACCCGTGTCTCGCCGCTCCTTCGCCTCGCGCGTGAGGGGGAGCGGCTCGCTCTTCTCGCCGACGATCTTGCCGCAGCGATCCGCCGCAGCCTCCGCTCCGCCGCCGCCACCCTGCGCCAGGGAGAGCTCCTCATCTCGGCGCTTTCGCCGTACGGCATCCTTGCCCGCGGGTATGCGATCGTTGAGCGGAACGACGGGCGCAGCGTGCGCTCCTGGCGCTCCGCGCCGAAGGGGGCGATGATCCAGGTACGCCTCGCCGAGGGGCGACTGGCGGCCACGGTCGTGGAGTCGGCAGCAGAGCGACGCAAAGAAAAGGGGGAGTAGTGGCAGCGAAGCGCAAGGCACCGAGCGGAGCGAAGCGTGCGGCACGCGCTCCAAACGCCGGCACTGGGCCGCTCCCCGACGATTTTGAGGCGGCGATGATTGAGCTGCGCGCAATCGTTGAGGCGCTCGAGGCCGATGATGGTGGGCTCGAGTCGGCCGTCGCGCACTACGAGCGCGGAGTCGCCGTGCAGCGGCGAGCCGAAGAGCTGCTCGCCGCAGCGCGCCTGCGCGTCGAGGAGCTGCTCCCCATCGGAGCGGTCTCGCCACTCGACAGCGATGATGGCGAGAGCGACGACGACGATGTTGTCGACGATGATGACGACGAGGAGGCGTGATGGCTGACGACGGGATTGCCCTTCGCGCTGTAGGGAGCGAGTCGCTCCTCGCAAACCTCGCCGGCCCCGCCGACCTCAAGGGGCTGAACGCCGCGCAACTCGACCAACTTGCTGAAGAGATTCGTCACGCGATGATCGCTACCACGGCGGTAACCGGTGGCCACCTCGGCCCGAGCCTCGGCGTGGTCGAGCTCACGATTGCGCTGCACCGCGTGATGAACTCACCGGTCGATCGCATCGTCTTTGACACCGGTCACCAAGCGTACCCACACAAGCTGCTCACCGGTCGACTCGCGCGATTCGGCAGCCTGCGACAACTCGGTGGGATCGGCGGATTCCCTCGACGTTCTGAGTCACCTCACGACGTCTTTGACGGCGGCCACGCGGGTACCGGTATCTCCATTGGGCAGGGGATCGCCCTCGCGCGCGATGTCCGCTCGGGGGACGAGCGCATTGCGGTGGTCGTTGGCGACGCAGCACTCATGAGCGGGCTCAGCCTCGAGGCGCTCAACGATATTGGCCATCGTGGGACGCGCATCCTGATCGTGCTGAACGACAACGAGATGTCGATCTCGCCGACCGTTGGGGCGATCTCGACCTACCTCTCCAAGGTGAAGCTCTCAAGCGGCTGGCGCGGCAGCAAAGGTGCCTACGATCGCGTGGTCGGCTCCATTCCACTTGTGGGCGGATTCGCGCTGCGCCTCTCAAAGAGCCTGCGACGCTCCGTGGTGAGCTTCGCGCAGGAGCCGGGTCGGCTCTTTGAAGATCTCGGCATCACCTACGTGGGCGTCCTCGATGGTCACAACCGCGCAGCGCTTGAGGAGGCGTTCGAAGCCTCGTTCGCGATGCCTGGCCCTGTGATCGTGCATGTGCGCACCCAGAAGGGTCGCGGCTACCGACCCGCCGAGGCTGACCCTGTGACGTATCACGGTGCTGCGCTCCCCAAGATCGAAATCGAGATCGAGACGGACAGCTATGGGAAGCGCGGATCGGATCCTGTACCGCCGACACCGAAGAAGGCGAACTACACCTCGTTCTTCGCGGCAGAGGTGGTCGCCGCCGCGAAAGACGATCGACGTATCGTCGCGATCACCGCTGGAATGCCGACCGGGACTGGCCTCGACACATTCGCAGCTGCCTATCCAGATCGCTTTTACGACGTCGGGATCGCCGAGCAGCATGCGGTCGCTGCGGCGACGGGGATTGCGATGGGTGGCGGACGCCCAGTGGTAGCGATCTACTCGACCTTCCTGCAACGCGCCTGGGACCAGATCGTTCATGACGTTTGCCAGAACGACCAGCCAGTGCTCATCGGCGTCGATCGGGCTGGATTGGTCGGCGAGGATGGCACGAGCCACCAGGGGATGTTCACCCTCCCTGCGCACCGCCAGATCCCGCGACTGATCATCGCCTCGCCCGCCGACGAGCAGCAGCTTCGCGCGTTGGTGCGCACCGCGCTGGCGCAAGATCACCCATTCACGATCCACTACCCGCGCGACGCGGCGCAAGGGGTTCCACCGCGCGAGCCAGTACCGCTTCCAATCGGTCGCTCCGAAGTGCTCGCTGAGGGGGGCGACGTTGTGATCGCAGCCTTCGGGCCGATCATCCATCGCGCGCTCGCCGTCGCTGAGCGCCTGCGCGCTAGCGGCCTGAGCGTTGGCGTTGTGAACGCGATCTGGGCGAAGCCGCTCGATGATGCACTTTTCCGCAAACTCGGCCGGAGCTGCAAGCTCCTCGTGACCCTCGAGGAGAGCGTCGTCTCAGGCGGATTCGGTGGCGCGGTGCTCGAGTCGCTCGCCGCAGACGAGGCGGCGGGTGGGGCCCCCGTGACCGCGCGCCTCCTTACGGTTGGCATTCCAGCAGGGAGCTTCGTCGACCACGGAAGCGTCAGTGACCTGCGTACGCTGATCGGCCTTGATGAGGCTGGGATCGAGCGCCAGATTCGCGCCGCCTGGGAGGCGCGCAACCGCTCCTGAGCCCACGCTAGTACGGCGCGGAGCGGCGCCGCTGTGCCATGATGCACGCATGCGGCGCTTCGGCTTCGTCTACAACCCAACCAACGACCTCGCGCAAGAGGCGTGGGATCAGGCTGCGGGCTGGTGCTCGGCTAACGGCGTCGCTTCGTGGGGTTATGCCGCCGAAGATTCCGTGGCGATTGCCGCCGCGCTCCCCGGAAGCGAGATCCTTATCTCCCTCGGTGGCGATGGAACCTTCTTGCGTGCCGCCGCCGCAGTCGCTGGCACCGCGATCCCGATCCTCGGCATCAACCTCGGCAAGGTCGGCTTCCTTGCTCGCGCTGAATCGTTTCAACTCGTTGAAGCCCTCAACGCGATCCTGGCGGGTCGCTGGTCGCAGCAGGAGCGCATGGCGCTCGCCGCTGAGGTGGTGCGTGGCAGTGGCGAGCGTGAACAGCTCAACGCGCTGAACGATGTGGTCGTAGCCCGTGGCGCACTCCCGCGCGTGCTGAGGCTCGACGTAGCGATCGGCGATTCGCACCTTGGCACCTACGTTGCCGATGGGGTCATCGTCGCCTCGCCAACCGGATCGACCGGGTATTCGTTCTCGGCGGGTGGGCCGATCCTTGACCCCATCAGCCGCAACCTGGTGGTGACGCCGATCGCCGCCTACCTCGCAACGCTTCGTTCGGTCGTCGTCTCGCCGACGCAGAGCGTCACCTGCACCGTCGTCGCAGGGGAGGAGGCGGTGATCTCCGTCGACGGATGGATCGACGAGCCGCTCGCCGTCGGCGATCGCGTCACCGTCTCGGCCGCCAAGAGCCCCATTCATTTCGCCGAACTGCACGGCATCGCCCCCTTCTGGGATCTCGTGCGCCAGAAGGTCGACCTTCTTCCACGGTGAGCCCGCGCGCAGCGACGGGGTCGCAGATTCGCGAGCTCGGCGTCGCCGGCCTCGCGATCATCGATTCGATTCGTCTCGAGCTCGGCTCTGGCTTCACGGTGTTGACCGGAGAGACGGGGGCGGGGAAGAGCCTCCTCGTCGATGCGCTTGCCCTCGCGCGTGGCGCGCGCGCAGATTCTGGTGCGGTGCGAAGTGGCGCCGAGCGGCTGCGCGTGGACCTTCTCGTCTCTGGCGCTGACGGGGAGCAGATCGTCGTTCGAGAGGTTCACGCCGAAGGTCGCTCCGTGGCGCGTATTGACGATGAGCTGGTGACGATTGCGCGGCTCGCCAGCGAGATCGGTGCGAGAATCGAGATCCACGGCCAGCATGACCAGCAGCGACTCGGCGACCCTTCGCGACAGCGTGAACTACTCGATCGCTGGTCCAAGAGCGTTGACCTGCGCGCGAGCGTTGCAACGCTCATCGACGAGCGGAGCGCGATCGTTGCAGAGATCGAATCGCTCGGCGGCGACGATGCGCGCCGCGAAGCGCTCCTTGAGGTGGCGCGAGCCGAGCGCGATGACCTCCGCGATGCGGCGATCGAACCTGGCGAGGGGGAGCGGCTGCGCGACGAACTGAAGCGTGCGGCAAACGTCGGTCGCGTCGAAGAGCTGCAGAGCAAGATCGCTGCGCTCCTCGACGGCGATAACGATGCGCTGCGCGCACGCTCTACCAGCCTCGACCGTGCCGCGCGCGAGGCGGCGAAGCTTGATCCGTCGCTCGCTGCGCTCGCCGAACGTATCGCGGCGCTGGCAATTGAGGTCGACGACCTCGCCCGTGACGTCGCGCGCAGTGGCGGGAGCGAAGCACCGTCGCGCCCGATCGCCGAGATCGAGGAACGGCTCGGCCTAATCCTTTCACTCGAGCGACGCTTCCGGTGTGACGAGGCGGGCCTTGCGGTCGCGCTCGAGCGTGCCGAA
Organism: Candidatus Limnocylindrus sp.; assembly: GCA_051006395.1. Classification (GTDB taxonomy): domain Bacteria; phylum Chloroflexota; class Limnocylindria; order Limnocylindrales; family Limnocylindraceae; genus Limnocylindrus. The sequence continues at coordinate 758 of JBPCTG010000117.1, read as the reverse complement.
CATGAGGTGGTGCGACTCGAGGGGGCCGCCGTGCGCCGCGCGGAGCTGGCGACGCTGCTCGCCGCGCTGCAAGCCAAGATCGGCGCTGAGGCGACTGAGTTGCGTGCCGCTCGACGCGCGGGGGCGAAGACGCTCACGGTGGCGGTGAATCGCGCCCTCGAGGCGCTCGACCTTCCCCCCACCTTTGCGATTGATCTCGTACCGCGATCGGGCGGCGATGGTGATCCACTCGTGGAGAAGGCTCGCTGCGCGGTAGACCGCAGCGGCGGTGATGACGTTGCCTACATGTTTGCTCCAAACGCCGGAGAGCCTGCTGGCCCGATCGCCAAGATCGCATCGGGTGGCGAGCTGAGTCGCGTCTCACTCGCCCTTGAGGAGGCGTTGAGCGATGCAAGCGAGAGTCGCACCCTGGTCTTCGACGAGATCGATGCAGGACTTGGCGGTAGGGCTGGGGAGTCGCTCGGCAAGAGCCTGCGACGCATCGCCCAGCAGCACCAGGTCCTCTGCGTTACGCACCTCCCCCAGGTCGCGGCACAAGCCGATGCGCACCTGCACGTATCGAAGCGCGAGAGCGGTGGCCGCACCATCACCGAGGTGCGAGCGCTCAGCGATGCAGAGCGGGTCGACGAACTCGCAGCGATGCTCGCCGGCGAGGGGGCGGGGAGCGGCGCGCAGGCAGCCGCAGAAGAGCTGCTCACCAACGCCCGTCGCAGCAAGCGGTGAGTCGGGGAGTCGGGACCAGCCAAATCGAGCGACTG
>JBPCTG010000116.1:0-2546 GCA_051006395.1 Candidatus Limnocylindrus sp. | reverse complement strand
CGCGGCTGGCCGACCGATCCCGGATTCACGTACGAGCGCGGGAGCGCCTCTACCGCATCACCACCAATGGGAAGGCCGATCGCTGCACCGTCGCGCGCGCACCAGTAGGCGGGAATGTGCGTGTGCCCGTGAAAGCCGAGCGGCGTGGCGAGCGCGTCGATGCTCGCCGTTGCAACGGCGGCATCCACCACGTATTCGTCGAGCGGATCGCGCGGGCTGCCGTGCACGAGTGTCGCGTCGCCCACCTCGAGTCGCTCGGGGAGTTCACGCAACCAGGCAACGCTTGCAGGCGTGAGCACGCCCTTCGTCCACACGATTGCCGCCTCCGCGTCGGGATTGAACCGCATCTCCAACGGGTGGTCGATCGCCCGCGCGTCATGGTTGCCGAGCACGCCGATCGCGCGTCGCGCGCGCAAAAGGTCGATCACCTCGTTTGGCTGCGGCCCGTACCCAACCACGTCGCCGCAGTGCACGATCGTCGCCCCCGGCGCTTCGGCGTCGATGTCGGCCATTACAGCGAAGAGCGCCTCAAGGTTCGCGTGCACGTCGGCGAGTACGGCGAAGGTGGTCATCGTCTCCTCAGGACTTTCCGCCAGCACCATGGGCAGCGCTGGCCGCTGCGCGCAGCGCTGGCAACAGCGCGCCGATCTCACGCACCGAGCGTTCGTTGATCGGGTTCGCAATTACGATGATCTCGTCGGCTCCAGCCGCTGCGAACGCGGCGAGCCGTGCGACGATCTCCGTTGGGCTCCCCTCAACCGGCGGCAGCTCATCACCGAGTGGTCGCTCGGTCGAAGAGGGGTCGGTGCGCACCAGAACACAGGCGCTTCGCCGCAGGGTCGCGGGGTCCCGACCTGCGGCGCGCGCAGCAGCCGTGATCTCGGCGTTCAGCGCGGCGAACTTCACTGGATCATTCCCGTAGCTCGCATACCAGGTGTTCCACGCATCGACCGACCCCAAGGTGATGGCAAGCATGCGCGGACCGTTGCTGCCGATCATCATCGGAATCGGCGTGAGTGGCGCTGGCAGCAGCACGGCATCTTCGACGTTCGTGAATGCACCGTGGTACGTCACGCGTTCGCCGCGCACGAGTGGTGCGATCACCGTGAACGCCTCTTCAAAACGACTGATGCGCTTCTCGTACGGAAGCCCGAAGGCGGCGTATTCGGCCTCGTTCCATCCGGCACCCAAGCCAAGGATCAGGCGACCGCCCGAGAACTCATGCACCGCCGCCGCCTGCTTCGCAAGCACCGCAGCGGGGTGAAACGAGGCGCACGCAACGAGCGGTCCGATCTGCACTCGCGAGGTGATCGCCGCAATTGCTGCAAGCGTGGCCCAGCACTCGTGCGGACCGCGCTCAGGGCGCCCGTCGTTGCGATAGAGCAGGTGGTCGCCAACCCAGAGTGAATCGAAGCCCGACTCTTCAGCCGCCAATGCAATGTCGCGCAGCTCGGGCCAGCGCACCACGCGCTCAACCTCAGGGAGCTGGATTCCAATCCGCAGCGGCTCGCTGGTGGTGCCCATCATCGATCTCCTCGTGCGCTGCGGCCGCCACGACGCAGTCGCTGCAGCAACCCGAGTCGCCAGCTGAGCGCCGCAGCCACGCCAAGTACCACGAGCACCACGAGTGCGGTGTCGAGCGGCGCAAGGGCGCTGCGCACCTCGGTCCATCGCGCGCCGAGCTGCGCGCCAACGAACACCAACAGCGCCGACCAAATGGCGGCACCTGCGGTGCTATACGCAATGAATCGACCGAGCGGCATGCGGGCAACTCCTGCTGGGAAGCTGATAAAGGTGCGCACCACCGGAAGCAGGCGACTCCAAAATGCGGTTGCATCGCCGTGCTGTGCAAAGAAGCGATCGGCGATCGCGAGCTCGTGTTCGCGAATCAACAAGTAGCGCCCGTAGCGCTCCAAGAACGGCCGCCCGCCGCGTGCGCCGATGTAGTACGCCACGAGCGACCCAACCGTGTTGCCGATCGTGCCGGCGATCACCGCCAGCAGTGGGTTCCATGGCGCCCCGGTGAGTGGCTCGATCTGCGTTGGGTCAGCTACCAAGAAGCCGGCGAACGGCAAGATCAGCTCCGAGGGGAGCGGCACCATCGCCGACTCGATGGCCATCGCTACGGCGACCCCCAGGTAGCCCACCGCCCCGTACAGGCTCTGCAGGAAGGGGATCACGATCGCGTCGAGCCAGTGCAGCATGCTCCAAGCGTGCCAGAGAACGCCCACCCGCGTGGGGCTGCGCTAAGATTGCTCCATGGCGCTCTTCACGCTCCCCTTTACGAACCCGATCGAGTTCGCGATCGCCCTGGCGATCGGCGGAGGGTTCGTTTACATCTTCCAGCGCGCCGCCATGACCGCCGAGAACCGTGAGACCTCATGGGTGAAGCGCCTGGTTACCGGTCCGAACGGCAAGCTCCTTTGGGGCGGCGCGTGGATCACCTGGGCCGTCGTCTTCGGCCTCCTCCTCGGCACCTTCACCGATCGCACCGCCGCATCGGCATACGGCTCTGTCGGCCTCGTCGCCCTCTTCACGGGATTCTT
>JBPCTG010000115.1:0-2899 GCA_051006395.1 Candidatus Limnocylindrus sp. | reverse complement strand
CACCGCTGCGCGTGGCAGGAACTTACGGTGCAACTCAAAGCAGGCGCGCGCCCAAGGGTCGCCGTGTGAGTCGCCGCTCTCAAGGTGTGCGAGCTCGTGCAACGCCGTCCCCTTGTCGTACGAGCAGAGGAACATCTCGCCGGTCTCCGTCACCACCCAGCCGAACGGGTGCGATGGCTCGCGTCGCGTACCGATGTGCTCGTGGATGCGGACCCAGCGAACGTCGAGGCGGCGCGCCTTCGCCGCCTTCGCGAGTAGCGCGAGTGTCGTGCGCCAGTACCCCCACCCTTCGGGGCGAAATCCGCGCATTGGGCGCACCTCGAACGGCAGGGCCAGCGCCCAGGCCGGGGCGTCGACCCAGCGACCGGCGATCTTGACGCGGCGGAGGCGGCTCATCGGTGCATCCTACGGGCGGCGGCGTATTCGCGGTGTATCTGCGGTGTATCTGCGCCACGCACGCAGTTGGTCGCCGGTAGTCGCTGTGAGTTGGCAGCAGAGCGAGCTAGCGCGCCGCGACCCGTCCGGCGGAGCGAACGCGGCGGAGGAACTCGCGCGTACGCGGATCGCGCGGTGCACCGAAGATCTTCTTCGGCGTTCCAACCTCAACGATCTTTCCAGCGTCGAGGTAGCAGACGCGATCCGCCACCTCGCGCGCGAAGCTCATCTCGTGCGTGGCGATCAACATCGTCATGCCACTCTTCGCCAAGGCTCGGAGCGCCTCAAGCACCTCGCCGACAAGGACCGGGTCGAGGGCGCTCGTGATCTCGTCGAGAAGGAGCACCTTCGGCTCGGTGGCGAGGGCGCGAGCGATGGCGACGCGCTGCTGCTGACCGCCGGAGAGCTTGTCGGGATAGGCGTCGGCCTTATCGGCGAGGCCGAGCGAGGTGAGGATCGCTCGACCGCGCGTTGCTGCGGCGATCGGTTCGTGGCCAAGTGCGATGCGCGGAGCGAGCGTCACGTTTTCAAGCACGGTGAGATGCGGGAAGAGGTTGAACCCCTGGAAGACGACGCCGAGCCCGCGACGCGTCGCGTCAACATTCGCGTCGGTCGCAGCAACGCGCTTACCGGAGAGCCGAATCGATCCGCCGTCGATCGGCTCGAGGAGGTCGGCACAGCGCAGCAGCGTCGACTTTCCTGATCCAGATGCACCAATGAGGCAGACGACCTCGTGCTCCGCAAGAGAAAGGTCAACGCCATTGAGCACCATCGCCCCCGCGTAGCGCTTCTTGATCCCGCGCAGCTCGAGCGCCGGTGGGGCCTTGCGACGCGTGGCCATCAGCGCCCCTCCGCCTGCTGGGCGGCGCGGTCACGTGCGGCGAGTCGGTCGACTATGCCCTTCATCGGCAGGGTGATCTCCAAGAAGATAAGCGCGGTCGCCGCGAGCGGCGTGAAATTGAAGTTCGCCGACTTCAGGATCTGCGCCTGTCTAAAGGTGTCGACGACGCCGAGGATCGAGACGAGCGCAGTGTCCTTCTGCAGGCCGATGAAATCGTTGAGGAGCGGCGGGATCACGCGGCGGAAGGCCTGTGGAATCACCACGTAGCGGAGCGCTTGCACGCGCGAGAGGCCGAGGGCGCGCGCCGCACGCTCCTGAGATGGGTGGATTGATTCAATTCCGGCGCGATACACCTCGCTCACATATGCCGAATAGATCAGCGTGAGGGTTACGAGCGCCCAGAAGAACGGCTCCTTCGGAACTCCAGGGAGCTGCAGTGCGGGGACCCCGAAACCGAGGGCGTAGATCACGAGAATGCTCGGCACCCCGCGAAAGAAATCCACGTACGCCGTTGCCGCAAGGCGGAGCGGCGCGAGGGCTGGGCCGGGCGCCGACCGCGCGAGGGCGATCAGCAGGCCGAGCGGCAGGATCAGAATTTCGGCACCCACAAAGAGCTGCACGTTCACGAGGAAGGCGCCGAGGACCTTCGGGAACGCCTCGCCGAAGTAGCGAGCACTGAAGAATGCCTGTTGAACGATCGGCCAGGCGGCCGATGAGCCGATTGCCGCTACGACGAGCGCCGCAACGGCGACGGTGCTGACGACGGCGACGAGGAGCCCTCTTCGGGCCGACCTCGCCGCCGTCATCGTTGCCTCAGTCCCTACTTGATCACCGGCGCGCTGGCCTTGTCGGCGATCCACTGCGTGAGCAGCGCGTCGAGCGTGCCATCGGCCTTGAGCGCGCTGATCGCCGCGCTCACGCATGAGGTGAGCGGCGAGCCCTTCTGGAGGACCGCGCCGAACTGCTCAGCACCGTCGCCAGTGCCGTCGAGCTGTCCAACGATGATCCCGCCATCGAGCTGCGCATCGCGCATGTAGAAGGTGGTCGGAACGTCGGCGACCACGCCGTCGATCTGACCCGCCTGCAGCGCAGCAACCGCGTCGTCCATCGTGTTGAAGACGGCCGGCTCCTGATCAGGCTTGATCACGTCGAGGATCGTCTGATAGCTCGTCGTCCCCTGCTGGGTGCCGAGCTTTGCCTGCTTGAGTTCGGCGATGCTGGTGGCCCCCGCGATTGGCGAGCCTTCAATCGTCACCACGCCCTGGGCAACGTCGTAGTAGCCGATGCTGAAGTCGACCGCCTGTGAGCGCTCAGCGGTGATCGATACCTGGTTGAAGAGCAGGTCGAACGCTTTGTCGCCCGGCGCGTACGCCTGGTCGAATGGAGTGACGACCCACATCACATCAGCGGCGGCGAAGCCGAGCTTTGCGGCGACCGCATAGGCCACGGCACCCTCATACCCTGCCGCCTTCGACGGATCATTGTTGTAATCACCGGTCCAGACGGTGGAGCCCTCGTTGCCACCCTGGAACCACGGGCTATACGCCGGGTTGTCGGTCGAGAGCGTGAGCATCCCCGGAGTCTTCAGGGCGAGCTTCTCCTTAACGCATGAGGCGTCGAGCG
>JBPCTG010000114.1:0-9791 GCA_051006395.1 Candidatus Limnocylindrus sp. | reverse complement strand
CGCCGAGATGATCATGCCAGGCGACAACGTCGAGATGACGGTCGAGCTGATCACCCCGATCGCCGTCGAGGTTGGGCAGCGCTTCGCGATCCGCGAGGGCGGCCGCACCGTTGGCGCCGGCTCCATCACGAAGATCCTGGCGTAACGATGGCAAAGCAGCGGATCCGCATTCGGCTCAAGGCGTATGACCACCGCCTCATCGATCAGTCTGCCCAGACGATCGTTGAGACGGCTCAGCGCACTGGCGCCGATGTGATCGGGCCCGTGCCGCTCCCGACGCGCATCGAGAAGTTCACGGTGCTCCGTTCGCCGTTCATCGACAAGGACAGCCGCGAGCAGTTCGAGATCCGCACGCATAAGCGGCTCGTCGACATCGTGGACCCAACGCCGAAGACTGTCGACGCGCTGATGCGGCTCACGCTGGCCGCGGGCGTCGACATCGAAATCAAGATGTAGGGGAGAGAGATGACGCTTGGACTGCTCGGCCGCAAGGTCGGGATGACCCAGATCTTTGCCGCGGACGGCACTTCGGTGCCGGTAACCGTCGTCGCCATCGAGCCGAACACGGTGACGAAGCTCCGCACCCCTGAGCAGGACGGCTACAGCGCCGTGCAGCTGGGAATCGAAGCGGGGAAGCGCAGGCTGAACAAGCCAGATCTCGGTCAGTTCAAGGGCGAACTCCCCGCCTGTTCCGTGGTCCGCGAGTTCCGCGTCGACTCCCTTGAAGGCATGGCGATCGGTCAGGCACTCGACGTGAGCCTCTTCGCCGAAGGCGACCTCGTTGACGTCGTCGGCGTCTCCAAGGGGAAGGGGTTCGCAGGAACGATCAAGCGCCACAGCTTCTCTCGCGGTCCCGAGACCCACGGCGCCGACCATCACCGCGAACCGGGCTCCATCGGCGCGGGCACGACCCCGGGCCGCGTCTATCGCGGCACCCGCATGGCGGGGCACATGGGTGTCGACCGCGTGACCATGCAGAAGATGAAGATCGTGCGCTCCGATGGCGAGCACAACCTCCTCCTCATCAAGGGCTCCGTCCCAGGCGCCAAGAATGCGCTCGTGGCCGTGAGCAAGGCGGAGCAGATCTGATGGCTACCGTCGACGTCTTCTCGAAGGCCGGAGCGAAGGTGGGGAGCGTAGAGCTGCCCGCCGTCTTCTCGAGTCCAGTGAATGAGGCGCTGATCCACCAGTCGGTCGTCTCGCAGATGGCTGGTCGACGCACTGGGACCCACGCGACCAAGAAGCGCGGCGCCGTCCGCGGCGGCGGTCGGAAGCCGTGGAAGCAGAAGGGGACTGGTCGGGCGCGACAGGGCTCCACGCGTTCCCCGCAGTGGAAGGGCGGCGGCGTGGTCTTCGGGCCGCAACCGCGCTCGCACGAGATTCCTTTTCCCAAGCGCATGCGCCGCGCAGCCCTTCTCGGCGCCCTCAGCGCCAAGGTACCAACCCTCAAGGTGGTCGACCTGCTCGGCGTCGAGACCCCCAAGACCAAGCTCATCGCCAGCATGTGCGGCGCGCTTGGCGCAGGAAAGCGCGTCCTCGTTGTTGCCCCTGTGGTTGGCAGCGCACTGGTGAAGTCCGCGGCGAACATTCCGGGGCTCGAAGTCCTTCGCGCCGATTCGCTCAACGTCGTCGACCTCGTGAACGCCGACACGATCATCATGGAGCAGGCGTCGCTCGCCACGATCCAGGAGGTCTACGGATGAGCAACCGCAGTGCCCACGAGACGGTGATTCGCCCCGTGATCTCCGAGAAGTCGATGGTCCAGTCCCAGGTCGGGAAGTACACCTTTGAGGTGCACGGCCACGCTTCGAAGATCGAGATCGCCGAAGCGGTCGCCACGCTCTTCAAGGTGAAGGTCGCTGGCGTGAACGTGCTGACGACCAAGGCCAAGGAGACGCGCGGCACCCTCGCGCGCAGTCGAATGCCAGGGACGACCACCCCGTGGCGCAAGGCAGTCGTGACCCTCGCCGCTGGCGAGAAGATTCAGTTCTTCGAGGGGGTCTAACCATGCCGCTGCGTAAGTTCAAGCCCACCTCCGCCGGCGTCCGTGGACTCTCCATGCCCACCTTCGAGGAGATCACGACGCAGAAGCCCCACAAGCCGCTCACCGAGAAGCTCGTGCGCGGATCTGGGCGCAACAACCAGGGGAAGATCACCGTTCGCCACCGTGGTGGTGAGCAGAAGCGCCTCTACCGCAAGATCGACTTCCGCCGCGACAAGGTTGGGATCCCGGCACGAGTCGCCACGGTGGAATACGACCCGAACCGCTCGGCGCGAATCGGTCTTCTCAACTACGTCGACGGCGAGAAGCGCTACATGCTCCTCCCGAACGGTCTGAACGTGGGCGATATGGTTGAGTCGGGGCCGCAGGCCGAGGCGAAGATCGGCAACGCACTCCCGCTCGCCCGCATGCCCCTCGGCACCACCCTGCACAACATCGAACTTGTACCGGGGAAGGGTGGCCAGATGGTGCGCTCCGCAGGCGGCGCAGCACAGCTCGTCGCAAAGGAGGGGGCGAACGCCACGATTCGCATGCCTTCAGGTGAGATGCGACTCGTGCCGCTCCTCTGCATGGCCACCGTTGGGCAGGTCTCCAACATCGACCATGAGAATCGCAAGCTCGGCAAGGCGGGTCGCGCCCGTCACATGGGGAAGCGCCCAGAGGTTCGCGGCTCTGCGATGAACCCGGTCGACCACCCGCACGGCGGCGGCGAGGGGAAGGCCCCGACCGGCATGCCACCGAAGACGCCATGGGGGAAGCCTGCGATGGGCCTCCGCACCCGGCGAAACAAGAAGACGCAGCGGCTCATCGTCCGCTCGCGGCACGCGAAGTAAGGAGGAGGTCGTATGTCTCGTTCGAACAAGAAGGCCCCCTTCATCGAGAAGCGACTCCTTAGCCGCATCCAGGCGATGAACGCAAACAACGAGAAGCGTGTCGTAAAGACTTGGTCGCGCGCCTCCGTCATCTACCCAGACTTCATCGGCCATACCGTCGCCGTCTACAACGGGCGCAAGCATGTGCCGGTGTTCATCACCGAGAACATGGTTGGGCACCGCCTTGGCGAGTTTTCGCCGACCCGCACCTTCAAGGGCCACAGCCGCGTCGATCGAACCACCGCGGTCGCAGGCGCCCCGAGCGCCCCTGCGGGCGGAGGGGCGAAGTGATGAGCGTGCGCGTGAAGGCTACCGCCAAGTATCTCCGAGGGTCGACGCGTCGAGCCCAGCTCGTCGTGCGCGCAATCAAGGGGAAGCAGGTTGCCGACGCAGCCTCGATCCTTCGCTTCCTGCCGCACGCTTCGGCGCGCGACGTGGCCGCGGTCCTCAAGAGCGCCACGGCGAATGCCGAGGCGAATCATGGGATCCCCGCCGATCGACTCTGGGTCGTAGACGCCAGCGCCGACGAGGGCCCAACGATCAAGCGATTCCGCCCGCGCGCACAGGGTCGCGCGTTCAGCATCAACAAGCCGATGACCCACATCACGGTCGTCGTTAGCCCGAAGGAGGCCTGATATGGGACAGAAGGTTCACCCGATCGGCTTCCGCCTCGGGATCACGAAGACGTGGAGCGCACAGTGGTACGCCGACAAGGACTACACGAAGCTGCTCCAAGAAGACCTGCGCATCCGCAAGCTTGTCGAAGAGAAACTTGCTGCAGCCTCGATCTCGAAGGTCGAGATTGAGCGCGGCTTGAACTACGTGACGGTGACCGTTCACTCGGCGAAGCCGGGGGTCGTCATCGGCAAGGGCGGTCAGAACGTCGAGATCCTGCGCAAGGAGATCGGAGAGATCAGCGTCGGCAAGGTGAAGCTCGAGATCAAGGAGATTCGACAGCCAGACCTCGACGCCTTCCTCGTCGCCGCTGCGATCGGTGGACAGCTGACCCGGCGCATCGCCTTCCGCAAGGCGATCAAGCAGGGGATCCAGCGCTCCATGAAGGCTGGCGCCAAGGGCGTCAAGGTGATGGTCTCAGGACGCCTCGGTGGCGCTGAGATGAGCCGCACCGAGTGGGATCGAGACGGTCGCCTCCCGCTGCAGACGCTGCGCGCCGACATCGACTTCGCCATCTATCACGCCCCCACGACCTTCGGTCGTATTGGCGTGAAGGTCTGGATCTATCGTGGCGACGCACCAGCCGATGTGCTGAAGCCGAAGCCACTCTCCGAGAACGCCGGGGCGGGGGCATAACATGTTGATGCCGAAGCGCGTGAAGTGGCGCAAGGTCCAGCGAGGTCGCATGTCTGGCCCCGCAAAGGCCGGTCGCACGGTGGCGTTCGGGGACTTCGGCCTCGCGACGACCGAGCCCGCCTGGGTAACGGCGCGCCAGATCGAGGCGGCACGCCGTGCCATGACGCGCTCGATCAAGCGCGGTGGCAAGGTTTGGATTCGAATCTTCCCCGACAAGCCGATCACCAAGAAGCCTGCCGAGACGCGCATGGGTTCCGGCAAGGGCGCCCCCGACCAGTGGGTGGCAGTCGTGCGCCCCGGCCGCATCCTCTTCGAGGTTGCCGGCGTGACAAAGGCTGAGGCAGTCGAAGCGTTCCGCCTCGCCGCCATGAAGCTTCCCGTCGCAACCGTCATCCTCGATCGCCCTGCTGGCCTCGGAGAGGTGGTCTTCGGCAAGAAGTTCCTCGAGAAGGTTGCCTCTGGCGTGCCGCTTGAGGCCGATGCCGCTCCTGCCGCAGTGGCACCAAAGGAGCCTGAACTCGTGAAGCCGGTCAAGCCGGCGAAGGAGGAGGAGGCGTGATGGACATCAAGCAGGTTCGCAACATGAGCGACGCCGAACTCGTCCAGGCGATCTCCGATGCGAAGCGTGACCTCTGGCAGGCACGGTTCGAGCTCTCAACGCGCCAGCTCAAGGACACGAGCATGATCATGAAGACGCGCAAGAGCATCGCGCGACTGCTGATGGTCCTGGCCGAGCGCCAGGCTGGGCAGAAGGCATAGGGGGCGAGATGAGCGACCAGACTGGAAAGCGCAAGACGCAGACGGGCAGGGTGCTCAGTGACGCCGGCCAGAAGACGATCGTCATCGGGGTCGAGCGGCTGCAGCAGCATCCCGTGTACAAGCGCGTCATTCGCCGCACCGCCAAGTTCATGGCGCACGACGAGTCGAACGAGGCGAAGGTCGGCGATCTCGTCACGATTGAGGAGTCGCGACCGCTCTCAGCACGAAAGCGCTGGCGCCTGGTCGAAGTGGTCGAGCGCGGAGAAGGGGGTGCAGCATGATTCAGACGGGTACCCGCCTGCGCGTGGCTGACAACTCTGGCGCGAAAGAGATCGAGTGCTTCCGTATCCTTGGCCGCTCGCGCGCCACGGTCGCCGAGGTCGGTGACATCATCGTGGCCGCCGTGAAGCAGGCGACGCCGAATGCCGGCGTGAAGAAGGGCGACGTCGTGAAGGCGGTCGTCGTTCGCACGGTGAAGGGGATCGCTCGCCCAGACGGGAGCCTCATCCGCTTCGACGAGAACGCCGCAGTGCTGATCAACCCCGATGGCAATCCGCGCGGCACCCGCATTTTCGGGCCAGTCGCCCGTGAGCTGCGTGATCGTGACTACATGAAGATCATCTCGCTCGCGCCGGAGGTGCTCTGATGCGTTCTGACTACACGAACGTCACCGAGATCCGCGTGGGCGACACCGTCTCCGTGCTCAGCGGCAAGGACGCTGGGAAGCGCGGCAAGGTCGAACGCCTCGTTGCCCCGGGCCGCCTCGTCGTCGAGGGCTTGAACGTTGCCAAGAAGCACACCAAGCCGCGCCAGAAGATGGCGAGCGGCTCCCAGACCCCGACCCTCGAGCCGGGCGGGATCCTTGAGGTTGCTGCACCGATGGCCGTCTCGAAGGTTGCAGTTATCTGCCCTAAGTGCGATCGACCAGTGCGCATCAAGGCGGGTCGCAACGCCGACGGCGCAAAGCTGCGCCTCTGCGGTCGCTGCTCCACCCCACTTCCGAGCCGGGAGGTGACGAAGTGAGCGGCACGCTGCGCACGAAGTACACCGCTGAGGTCGTACCGGCCCTCAAGGAGCAGTTCGGCTACAAGAACGTCATGCAGGTCCCGCGCCTCGAGAAGATCGTGGTGAACATCGGGCTCGGCGAGGCGCTCACGAATGCGAAGGCCGTTGACGCGGCCGTCGGCGATCTCGCGCTGATCACCGGCCAGCGCGCCATCGTGACCAAGGCGAAGAAGTCGATCGCCACCTTCAAGGTGCGCGAGGGGAACCCGATCGGCGCAAAGGTGACCCTGCGCGGTGAGCGCATGTGGGACTTCCTCGAGCGCCTCACCCGCGTCGCCCTCCCGCGCATCCGCGACTTCCGCGGCATCTCCGGCAAGTCGTTCGACGGTCGCGGCAATTACACCCTCGGGCTTAAGGAGCAGCTCTCCTTCCCGGAGATCGAGTTCGACAAGATCGACCGACTCCGTGGGCTTGAGATCACCATCGTGACGACGGCAAAGAGCGACGAGGAGTCTAAGAAGCTCCTCGCCCTGCTCGGCATGCCGTTCGCGAACTGAGGAGGAGAGATGGCAAAGAAGTCCCTGGTGTTGAAGGCGGCGGCCGCGCCGAAGTTTTCGACGCGGAAGTATCATCGCTGCTCGCTATGCGGTCGGCCACGTGCGTTCATTCGGCGCTTCGGCCTCTGCCGCATCTGCTTCAGGGAGCGAGCCCTGCTCGGGATGATCCCGGGCGTAACGAAGTCGAGTTGGTGACCAAATGAACGTGACTGATCCAATCGCAGACATGCTCACCCGCATCCGGAACGCCTCGCGCGCCCGACATGCTGAGGTGCTCGTGCCGTCGTCGAAGCTCAAGGTGCAGATGGCGCGCATCCTCGTAGACGAGGGCTACATTGCCGCCGCCGTGCAGACGGGCTCGAAGCCCGAGGATTTCATCAAGCTGACCCTGAAGTACGTCGACGGGAAGGTCCCTGTCGTCTCGGGGTTGAAGCGCGTCAGCAAGCCAGGCCTTCGGGTCTATGCTGGCAAGACGGAAATCCCGCGCGTGCTCGGCGGGCTCGGAACCGTGATCGTGAGCACATCGAAGGGGATCATGACCGGGAAGCAGGCCCACAAGGCCGAGCTCGGTGGCGAGATCCTCGCATTCATCTGGTGAGAGGAGGACGCTGATGTCGCGAATCGGACGCAAGCCCATCGTTGTCCCCTCTGGGGTCAAGGTTGATGTCTCTGGTCGCACCGTCACGGTGACGGGGCCGAAGGGGACGCTCAAGCGCGATCTTCCAGGAGCAATCGTTGTTGCCGTGAGCGGCGACAGCGTGAACGTCACGCGTCCGAGTGACTCCAAGACCGACCGCTCCCTCCACGGCCTCTGTCGCACCCTCGTCGCCAACATGGTCGAAGGGGTATCGACGGGGTTCCGCAAGAACCTTGAGATCAACGGCGTCGGCTATCGGGCGGCGAAGAGCGGGAACAAGCTCACCCTTGCGCTCGGCTACAGCCACCCGATCGAGATCGTCCCTCCCGCTGGGATCAGCTTCGAGGTTGATGGACAGACCAAGGTGAGCGTCATCGGTTACGACAAGGAGGCGGTCGGTCAGATCGCCGCCGAGATCCGCTCGCTCCGCAAGCCCGAGCCCTACAAGGGGAAGGGCATCAAATATGAGGGCGAGACGGTCCGCCGCAAGGCTGGTAAGGCCGGGAAGGTGGGTGCCAAGTGAGCCGCGCCAGCACGCGCGTTGCCGCACGCAAGCGTCGCCACATGTCGATCCGCCTCACGGTGGAGGGGACGGCGAGCCGACCGCGCCTCGCGGTCTTCCGCAGCCTCAACCACATCTACGCGCAGGTCATCGACGACGCGAAGGGCGCAACCCTCGCTTCAGCCTCAACGATCGAGCCGGCGCTCAAGGGCAACGGGAAGCGCACCAAGGTCGAGGAGGCCGCTGCAGTCGGCGCATTGATCGGCGAGCGCGCCAAGGCCGCCGGCGTTACTACCGTGGTCTTCGATCGCGCAGGATTCCGCTATCACGGGCGCCTCAAGGCGCTCGCCGACGCTGCCCGCTCCGCCGGGCTCGAGTTTTAGGAGGGAGCCGAGATGTTGAAGATCGATCCGTCGAAGCTGACCCTCGCCGAGAAGGTCGTGCAGATCAACCGCGTGGCGAAGGTCGTCAAGGGCGGCCGTCGATTCACCTTCTCTGCACTCGTCGTGGTCGGCGATGGCCAGGGTCATGTCGGCGTCGGCGTCGGCAAGGCAGGAGAGGTCCCCGAGTCGATCCGCAAGGGGACTGAAGATGCGAAGAAGCACCTCATCAAGGTTCCATTCTTCGGCACGACGATCCCCCACGAGGTCAACTACGAGCACGCGGCGAGCCGCGTGATGCTGAAGCCTGCTTCGCAGGGTACGGGCGTCATCGCCGGTGGGGCGATCCGCGCCGTCGTTACCGCCGCGGGCATCCACGACATCCTCTCGAAGGTCTACGGATCGTCGAACCCGGTGAATGCCACGCGCGCGGCGATCGGCGCGCTCAGCCAGCTCCGGACCGCCGAGCAGATCTCCGCTGCGCGCGGCAAGCGCGTGCGACTGCGCGTCGCCGGGCAGGAGGAGAAGCATGGCTGAGAAGATGCTCAAGGTCACCCAGGTACGCAGCGATCTCGGGCACGTCGCCCGCAACCGCGGCACGATCCGCGCACTCGGCCTTGACCGAATCGGCCACAGTAATCTCCTCCCCGACAACCCCGCCGTGCGTGGGATGATCCGTCAGGTGCAGTTCCTCGTGGAGGTCGCCGATGCGACCGCCGACGAAGTGCAGGCTGCGTCGAAGGTGTTGGCTGCCAAGGCGGCCAGGAAGGCGAAGGTCGCGAAGTGAAGCTCCATGACTTGAAGCCAGCCCCCGGGTCGACGCGCGATCGCATCCGCTCCGGACGCGGTATTGCCGCTGGTCGCGGTAAGACGGCCGGTAAGGGGACCAAGGGCCAGACCTCCCGCAGCGGTGGCCGAATCGCCGCCTGGTTCGAAGGCGGTCAGACCCCGATTCACATCCGCATTCCAAAGCTTCGTGGCTTCGACAACATCAGCCGCGTCGAAGTTGCCGTGGTCAACGTTGGCCGCATCCAATCTTGGATCGACGCAGGGCGCCTGAAGGGCGACGCGCCGATTACCGTCAACGCCGATGTGCTCGCGGCCGCAGGGTTACTGAAGACCCGCGGCAAGCCGCTGAAGGTCCTCGGCTCGGGCGAACTGAAGGCGAAACTCTTCGTGCTTGCCGATTCATTCACGGATAGCGCGATCGCGAAGATCACGAAGGCCGGCGGGACGACCCAGGTCTACGAGGTCCCTGCCGCCGAGGCTCCCGCGCCGAAGCGCACTCCGAAGGCTGCCGCAAAGGGCGGAGCGAAGGAATAGCTCGACCGGACCAAGCGCTCGGGGAGCGCGACATGAGGAGGTTGAACGGTGATTGAGATCCTGCTGAACGCCCTGCGCGCCCCAGAGATCCGAAAGAAGATCCTCTTCGTCGCCGGGATGCTCGTCGTATTCCGCCTCCTCAGTCACGTGCCAGTCCCTGGCGCGGACCCGACGGCGCTCGCCGGTTTCTTCAAGGACAACGCCCTCTTCGGCCTGCTCGACCTCTTCTCGGGTGGCGGCCTCGCGCGCTTCAGCGTCGTTGGCCTCGGCCTCAACCCGTACATCAACGCCTCGATCATCATGCAGCTCATGAGCGGCGTGATCCCGCGCCTCATCGAGTTGAGCCGCGAGGGCGAGTATGGTCGCAACAAGATCAACCAGTACACCCGCTATCTGACAGTGCCGCTTGCAGCGCTGCAGAGCTACGCCTTCCTCGCCCTCCT
>JBPCTG010000113.1:0-8851 GCA_051006395.1 Candidatus Limnocylindrus sp. | reverse complement strand
GGTTTCCCCCATTGCGCAAAATTCCCGACTGCTGCCTCCCGTAGGAGTCTGGGCCGTGTCTCAGTCCCAGTCTGGGTGATCGTCCTCTCAGACCACCTATCGATCGTCGCCTTGGTGGGCCATTACCTCACCAACTAGCTAATCGAACGCAGGCCCCGCCCAAAGCGCATTGCTGCTTTCGAGATCGCAATGAAGCGAGCTCGACATGCGGTATTAGCTACCCTTTCGGGCAGTTATTCCACACTTCGGGGTAGGTCACCTACGCGTTACTCAGCCGTTCGCCACTAGTTTCCGAGCAAGCCCGGAAACTCGTTCGACTTGCATGTCTAAGGCATACCGCCAGCGTTAGTCCTGAGCCAGGATCAAACTCTCCGAAACAACGCGCGGCGCCTTGCGGCGACACGCTGATTTCCGAGGGTCTGCCCAGCAGGAAATTAACGGTTGCTGTGTTACCTGTCACTCTTCAGCTGTTAAGGTGCCGCCGGCTTTCGCCGACGCGGTCGCCACGGAGACCGTGGTTTCCTGTGCACGCCACCGCCTACCCGTGATCGGGGCAGCTGGTCGAGGATCTCGACCGCCAGCAGCGCGAGAGCGGAGAGTAGGCTGATCGTGCCCGTACTGTCAAACGGGCGCCGTGCGGGAGTCGTGCGGGAGTCGTGCGTGGCTACCCCCCTCTCCAGCCGGGTGGCACTGAGACCCATTTTAGTGGGTCAGATTCTGTAACTCTGTCGTAACAGTAGGCACGCCTGGGCTGTGGCGGGGCTGAGGCGAACGTTACAGCGGGCTCGACTCCAGGAGGAGGACGACCCCAGCCCCAGCTACGAACGAGGCGACCCCGAGGGTGGCTCCGGCCGCGGCAGGATCGACCGATGAGGCGACGAGGTAGACGAGCCCCCCTATAAGTACGGCGGCGAGCACCTTGAGGAGGCGTAGGAGGATCTCGGCGACGAGCTCACCCATGGGCGTGGTCTCGATGTGAGGGGGTGATCCGACAGTTCATGCACACTTCGTAGCACGGCTGTGACCCCTTCGCACCGCAGCGCCTCGCGCCACGCTCATTCAACGCCACGTCGTCCTTCGAAGCTGCGCATGATCGTGACCGCGTCGGAGTACTGCAGGTCTGCGCCGAAGGGGAGGCCGCGCGCCATTGAGGTGATCGTCGGGACGCTCGCCCCGAGACGCTCTTGCAAATAGAGCAGGGTGACGTCGCCTTCGGGCGATGGGTTTGTAGCGATGATCACCTCGCGAATCGGTCTGCCGGCCGCCGCAGCGGCGGCGACGCGCTCGAAGAGTTCGCGCATGCGCAGCTCGCCTGGCCCGATCCCCGCCATCGGTGAGAGTGCGCCGTTCAACACGTGGTAGCGACCGCGAAACGCACCGGTACGCTCAATCGCAATTAGATCAAGCGCCTCTTCAACGACGCAGAGGAGCGATGTGTCGCGCTGTTCGTCGCGACAAATGGAACAACGCTCCTCATCGGAGACGTGGCCACACTCAACACACGGGCGCACCTTCTCACGCATTCCGGTGATTGCTCCGGCGAGGGCGCGGGCATCCGCGTCGGGGGTGCGAAGCAGATGAAAGGCGAGTCGCTCAGCCGTACGCGGCCCTACTCCGGGGAGGCGAGAGAGCGCCTCGATGAGTCGATCGAGCGAGGCGGGAAGTTGCGCGCCGTTGCTCACTCGCCCCAGACCTCACGCAACACGGCATCGCCGATCTCAACTTCGGCAAAGGCGATCGCAACGGGTGCGCCGTAGGCAACGCTGGCGAGCGACTGAAGTTTGTCGCGTCGGGCCTCGGCGCGATCGCGAAGGAAGCGCTTGGATGCTGCGTAGCCGAGGGTCAACGTACCATTCGCAAAGGTGGGCACCGCGTCGGCAAGAAGCGGCTTCGTGGCAGGGTCCGCGGCGGCTACGAGCGCCTCCCACTGCGCCGATGCTGCGTCGCCCGATGCTACGCGTGCATTGCGCGGTGCGCCAGGGGTCGCTGCCGCGGCTGGGCTCGCTACAGTTGCTGCGGCGGCCGTACTCGTCGCGACGGCGGGCGCCGGTGCTGTTGCCGCTGCTGGTGTTGCCGCTGCTGGCGTTGCACGCGTGCGCGTCGGCGTAGTTGCTGGTGGCGTAGCTCCCGCCACTGCGACCGCAGGTGCAGCAGCAGATGAGACCGCGACGGCCTGCGCCGCAGTGGCGACCTGCGCACCGCCCCCGAGGAGGAGCAGCTCAAGGCCGAGGCGAAGGTCGGCGTCACCGCGGCCACCTTCGGTTCGGCGCAACGCGTGGGCGAGGCGCAAGAGTTCGTCACGCGAACGACCTGCTAGTGGCGGTGGAGTGCCTCGCGTGCCGCCAAGGTCGAGACCGGCGGGCAACTTCGCCGCATCACCTGGAACGCTCCCGCCGCCGGCAAGCGCCGCATGGAGCGCGCGGCGCACCAGATCGGTGAGGTGATCGACGACGAGCTTCGGGTCGCGACCGCGCGCCTCAAAGTCTGCGAGCACGGCGAGGCCCGCGGGGATGTCGGCGTCGAGGATCGCCTCGGTCAGCGCAACGATGCGATCGGCGCCAGGGAGGCCCAACAGCTCTTCGACATCGGCGGCACGGAGGGTCTCGATGCCCGAAGAGAGGAGTTGGTCGAGCATCGACTCCGCGTCGCGCATGCCGCCGTCGGCGAGCCGCGCGAGGAGCTCAATCGCGGCGGGGTCGGCGATGCGCTTCTCGGCAGCGAGGATGTCGGACAGCTTCGCGGCAATCGACGCCTGCGGAAGTGGCCGGAAGTCGAAGCGCTGGAGGCGCGAGAGGATTGCTGGCCGGATCTTCGACGGGTCCGTGGTGCAGAAGATGAAGACGATGCCAGGGGGCGGCTCCTCGAGCCACTTGAGCAGCGCATCCCACGCGTCGTTGGTGAAGCGGTGCACCTCGTCGAGGATGAGGACCTTGCGCTTCAGGTCCGTTGGTGGCGTGGTGATGAGCGGGATGAGATCCTCGCGCACGTCGTCGATGCGGTTCGAGGTCGCGGCGTTCGACTCCACGACGTCGAAGGTGCCCCCGTCACGAATGGCAATGCAGGCGGTGCAGCTACCGCACGGCTCGCCGTCTGCCGGGGCGAGGCAGTTCAGCGCCTTGGCGACGATGCGAGCGGTGGAGGTCTTCCCGGTGCCGCGTGGGCCAACAAAGAGCAGGCCGTGCCCGAGGCGACCGTCAGCGACGGCGCGACGCAGGGTCTTGGCGATGGGATCTTGGCCGCGCAACTCTCCAAAGGTGGAGGCGCGGTAGCGGCGATAGATCGCGAGCTGCTCGACCATCCCCCTCCCCTTGCCTTTCCGCGTCTCTAGAGCGCCGCCGGCCGGGCCATCCACTGCGCCCGCCGCGATCCGCTTAGCGCTGCTTCCTTCCGGACCTGACGCGGTTCACGAAGCGTCGTCGCGTGGAGTCCGACCGACGGCAGGCTGATCATAGACGACCCCCGCGCGCAACGACCACGCACAGGCACCCCATAAGGGGCGAGGATCTGAGCGACCCGAGTGATGGGAACCTGTAGCGCGCGGCCTGCGCGCAGAGAGATGGAGCAGCGAGATGACAAACCCTGTCGACCTTCACGCTTACGGGGTGACCGCAGAGCGCGGCTTCCTGCCAATTGCCGATCCACTTGTAGAGATCCCGCTCGCAAATGCAGAGTGGCATGAGGCGGCGCGTGGACTCCCCTCCCTGATTCCCACCGGTCGCATTCGCTCGATCATTGAGGCGCTCCCTGAATTCCGCGCCGAACTCCTTCATAGCGAAGAGGAGCTCGAGACGGCGATGCGCACGCTCAGCTATCTCGGCATGGCCTACGTCTGGGGTGAGCCTGAATCGCCTTCGGCGCTCCCCGCTCGCCTCGCGGTGCCGTGGCACCAGGTCGCAGCGGCGCTCGGCCGTGAGCCGATCCTCTCGTACGCGAGCTACGCCCTGTGGAACTGGCGTCGTATCGACGAGAGCGGCCCGATCGCGCTCGGCAACATCGCGCTGCTGCAGCACTTCCTCGGCGGGCTCGATGAGGCCTGGTTCATTCTCATTCACGTCGACATCGAGCGGCGCGCCGGCGCGGCGCTCGCGGCGGGTTCTCGAGTGCAGGCGGCGATATCGAGCGGCGACGACGCGACCGCGACGGCGGCGCTCGGCGACCTTGGCGACGCGATGGAGGGGATCCTCGCGACGATGCATCGCATGCCCGAGCACTGCGACCCGTACGTCTACTACCACCGCGTTCGGCCGTACATCTTCGGCTGGCGCGATAACCCGGCCCTCCCCGGCGGCCTCATCTACGAAGGGGTAACCGCCTACGCCGGAAAGGGGCAGAACTTCCGTGGCGAGACTGGGGCGCAGAGCACGATCGTCCCCTGCCTCGACGCAATCCTCGGGGTCGGACACGCCCCCGACCAGCTCCGCGACTACCTGATGGAGATGCGTCGCTACATGCCGCGCAAACACGTCGCCCTCCTCGAAGCGTTTGAGGCAGGACCGAGCGCCGCGAGTCGCATTGAGGCGCTCGGAGCCGCGGCGCCAGCGACGCTCATTGCGGCGCGTGATCGCGCCGTCGAACTTGTGCGGGCCTTCCGTGCGTTGCACCTGGAGTACGCCGCGACGTACATCAATCGTCAGGCGGCGGCCGCCACAGGGAATCCGACTGACGTTGGGACCGGCGGCACGCCGTTCATGAAGTATCTGAAGAAGCACCGCGATGAGACCGAGGAGTCGCTCTCGTCGAAGCACGGCTGATGTTGCGCGGCTAGCCGCCGAAGAGGCTCCTCAACACGAAGCGCAGGTTTGCCGGTCGCTCTGCCATGCGGCGCAATGCGTACGGCCACCAGTCGCGTCCATACGGCGTGTAGATGCGCACGCGCCAGCCGTCGGCAATGAGGCGCGCAGCGAGGTCGCTTCGCACGCCGTAGAGGAGCTGCGCCTCTGCGACCCCCTTGGCGCGCGGCGCGAGCGCGGCGAGGATCCCATCGTCGTGGGTACCGAGCGCCACCGGGACCTTCGTCGTGAGGAGTCGCTGAGCGAGCGAAAGGTAAGCGGCGTCGACGGCGGCGGGATCACCGACGCCATCACCCTTCGGATCGTACGCGCCCTTGACGAGGCGCAGCGGCACGCCCGCAGCCACGAGGCGATCGAGGTCGCCCCCCGAGCGGCGCATGTTCGCCTGCAGCACGGTGCCCACGGGAAGCCCGGAACCACGCGCCGCAATGACGATTTCGTGCAGCGCATCGAGGCTCTCGGGGTGCTCGGCGTCGGCACGCACGAACCCGCGCACCTCGCGCGCCGCAGCCAAGATCTCGTTGAGTCGCACGGCTGCGCGCCCTTCGGCGAGGCCGAGTGCGGTGAGCTTCACGCTGACGTTCGGCTCAAGCCCCGCCGCCGCCTGTGCGCGGAGCAGCGTGACTGCGTCGGCAGCGTATGCGTCGGCACGCGCCCCAACCGACGCCTCGCCAAGGCGATCGAGCGTGGCAAGGAAGCCGAGTGCGCGCATCCCTTCGGCGGCGGCGACTGCAGCAGTAATCGTGTCGCCGGCAACGAAGCGCCGGACGGAGCGCCGCCCCCAGGCGGTCCGCTGCACAAGGTCGCCCAGCGCAGCCGCACGGCTCATCCGCAGCAGTACTGCGCGACTGAGGGAGAAGAGCGGGTTCACGCGGCGGAGTCTACCGCTGGGCTTGGCAGCGCGCCGACCAGGGCGTCAGCGTGCGTCGCGCAGCCGGCCGAGCGCGGCGACCGCATCGTCGACCGACCAGGTGATTGCGCCAACCGATTTGATCGCGCCGGCAACGAAAAGGTTGATCCCGTCGCCAGGAGCCACGCCGCGACGCCGCACCATGCGCAGGTCGGTGCAGAGCGCAACGATCCCGCGATGTTTGGCTGGATCCTGCGCGCAGAGCTGCGTGAAGATGCCGATCTCCACAGCGGTGCCGTCGTCGACCTGCGTTCCGTCGATCCAGCAGAGCATCAGGTTCGCCGATCGCACCCCCTCAAGGTCGGTGCGATAGACCTTCGCCTCGTCGAGCCCCTCCATCTCAACGAACTGTTCGTGCGGAACGAAGACCTCGTAGCCGTCGGCGCGCAGTCGCGCGGCGATCGCGGAGAGCGTTGAACGCTCGCCATCGTTGAAGAGGGGCCCGGCGAGATAGACCTTCATGATCCCATTGTGGCCCAATGGGACTTCTACGGCGAGCGAGTTGCACACATTCAGGATTTCAGACGCTACGATCGCCTCAAGCGAATGTGGTCACAATGGCCACAGCGCAGACTGGAGGATTCCGATGAGCGAGAAGGTCGAAATCAAAGTGCGCGACAACGGATCGCTGCGCATCAGCGGCAATTTCACGATCGTTGACGTTGAGGGAAACGAGATCCCGCACGAAGGGACCGAGACGGGCCTCTGCCGCTGCGGGAAGTCCGCAAACAAGCCCTTCTGCGACGGCAGCCACAAGCAGGGGTTCGAGAGCGTCGTTCGCGCGCCGCATAAGTAGGTCAGACCGCGCTACGGAGCTCCCGCCGACCGCGGAACATCGCTGCGAACGGCAGCGCGATGAGCATCGCGCCGAGTAGCCCCAGCGCCGTGTAGCTCGCGACAGCAACGACGATGCCGGAGCCGAGCGCCGCACCAGCCGCAGAGCTCCAGATCGCCGCGTCGGTCGCACCCTGGAGTCGCGCGCGCTCATCGCCCGAGAGCCCTTCGGTGAGGAGCGCCGAGCCTGCGACGAAGCCGAGGTTCCAGCCCCAGCCGAGAAGGAAGAGCGCGACGAAGAGGAGCGTGCCCCCGTCGGGTGGTGCAACTGCGGCGAGGGTCGAAGCGAACGCCGAAACCGCAAGCCCCGCTGCGATCACGCGCGGCGTGCCGAAGCGACCGGCGAGGCGCCCGGAGAGCGGCGAGAGGGCGAACATGCCAAAGGTGTGGCCGCTGATCACCAGGCCAACGGCGGCGAGATCGTGGCCGTGCTCCGTCATGTGCAGCGGGGTCATCGTCATCACCAGGACCATCACCACCTGGCCGATCACGAGTGCGACGACTGCGGCAATCACCCGCGGGCGGACGAGGATCGCGCGCAGTGCAGCGGGACGATGATTCGCTGGTAAGGCAACCGCCGGCGAAAGCGTGGCCGGATCTGGGCGAAGCGTGACGAGGGTGAGGATCGTCGCCGCGCCGACGAAGAGGAGCGGCACGCCGTACGCGCCCGCAAGGTGCGGGAGCCCAAGGTGCATGGCGATCTCCCCCGCTGCGGTCACAAGGTTCGGACCGACCACCGCGCCAAAGGTTGAGCCCCACACCACGAGCCCGATCGCGGTGGCGCGCTTCGACTCCTCGTACATGTCCGCGGCGGTGTAGCGCGAGAGCTGGTTCGAGGAGTTCGCAAACCCCATCGCTACGGTCGCAACGAGGAAGAGCGGGAATGAGCCGAGGATCACGGCGCAGGCTGCGCCGAGCGCGCCGAGCGTTCCAATGGCGTAGCCCACAGCGAGGCCGTTGCGGCGGCCAACGCGCAACATCAGACGCGAGAGGAGCTGCGAGGCGGTTGCCGATCCGAGCACGATCGCGGCACCAGGGAGCCCGGCCAGCGCCGACCCACCCGAAAGCTCCTTGGCAACGATCGTTGCAACGGTGATCGCGCCGATGTAGCCGGTGCTGCCGAGGCCGACGCCAGCGACGAGTGAATACTGCAGGCGGCGGCGCGCGAGGGTTGCGGCAGAACTCATACGCGGAGTCTAGTCGCGGAGAGCGATCCTCGCCCCCATTAAGAAGCGAACCATCAGCGCGATCCACCAGCGTGGCCAGCGCGATCTGGACGCTACCCTCTCGTCATGCAGAACGACCCACGGAGACCGGATGCACCGCTGCGCTACGCCGTTGCCTGGCACGACGATGCCCCCAACCCCAACGCGAGCGCGACGAGCGAGGCGCTCCCCCTCCCGGCGCACGTCGATTGGCTCGTGATCGGCGGCGGCTACTCGGGACTCTCCGCGGCGCGTCGTGCGGCGGAGCGCGGCGCCTCAGTGCTGTTGCTCGAGAAGGGGGAGATGCGCGACGGCGCGAGCAGTCGCAACGGCGGGATGGTGCACGTCGGCTTCGGCGCATCGATCGGCACGCTTGAGCATCGATTTGGCCACGACGGCGCCCGCGCCTGGCTCGACCTGAGCCGCGCCGCCGTTGCCCGCGTCGCGCACCTGTCTGGCAACGCACCAGATGCGCTGCACGCCACCACGGGCATCGACGTGGGGTGGAGCGGTGTCGGCCATGTAGAGCTCGCGCGCTCCGCGCGCGGTGCCGACGACCTTGCCGGCGAGGCGGCGCGGCGCGCGGCGCTCGGCCTGCCGGTGCGACTGCTCGACCGCGCCGCGACGCGCGCCGCCACAAACAGCGACGCCTTCGCTGGAGGGCTCGCGGTGGACGAGGGTGGCGGCGTGCAGCCGGCGCGCCTCCAGGCGGCGCTCGCCGTTGCGGCACAACGCGCTGGCGTTGAGATTCGCGAGCGCACCCCAGCAACCAAGATCGAGCGATCGGGCGACGCATGGCTCGTGCACACGCCGCGCGGCACCGTGCGCGCAGCACATCTCTTCGCGGGGGTGAACGGCTACGCCGATGCGCTCTTCCCCGCGCTCCGCCGCCGTGCCATTCCGCTCGGCAGCTTCATGATCGCCACCGAGCCGCTCGACACCGCACTCCTCGCGCGCGTGGCTGGGCGCGGCGAAATGCGCTTCGACACGCGCAACTTCCTCTCCTACTGGCGACCCACCCCCGACGGCCGCATCGCCTTCGGCGGGCGCACCACCTTTCGCACGCAGCCGCTCGAAACGATCGCCCGCACCTTAACGGCGCGCATGATCGA
>JBPCTG010000112.1:0-8712 GCA_051006395.1 Candidatus Limnocylindrus sp. | reverse complement strand
CCTGGTCCGCCGGCGGGCGAATACGCCCCCGCAGGTATCATCTTCATGCCCCGCGATTGATGCGGGGGTGAGGAGGAACATGACTGGCGAAAACGAGCTCTTTACCCCGCTCGGGCTCGCCTTCGGATTGTTCCTCGTTGTGGCGCTCGCCATCGACTTTGGGCTCCTTCGCCGCAAGGGGACGCACATCGTTCCAGTTAAAGAGGCCGCTGCCTGGACGGCGGTTTGGATCGCCCTTGCGATCGCCTTCGGCATCGGTATGCAGTTCTACTGGAACGACGCAACGAAGACAACGGAATACTTTGTGGGCTACCTCGTCGAAAAGTCTCTTTCGGTTGACAATATCTTCGTCTTCACCATCATCTTCACTGCGCTGAAGACGCCGAAGAAGCTCCAGCAGCTCGCCCTCATGTGGGGGATCCTCATTGCGCTCGTGCTGCGCGGGATCATGATCCTCATCGGAGCAACCCTCATCGCCCAGTTCGAGTGGATCATCTGGTTCTTCGGCGCATTCCTCTTCTACACGGGAATCGTGATGCTCCGCTCCGGCGGCCATGTGGGCGAGGGTGAGCCATCGGCGATCCGCATCGCGCGACGGTTCATTCACGTGACGAATGATTACGACGAGGAGAGGTTTCGCGTTTCGATTAACGGCGTGAAGAAGTTCACGCCGATCTTCCTCACGATTGCCGTGATCGGCATCATCGACTTGGTCTTTGCTGTGGACAGCATCCCGGCGATCTTCGGAATCACCCTGGATCCGTTCATCGTCTTCACCTCGAACGCCTTCGCCATCTTGGGCCTGCGCAACATGTACTTCTTGCTCGCGAACGCGCGCGACCGATTCCACTACTTGAGCACCGGCTTGGCGCTTGTGTTGATGTGGATCGGTGTGAAAATGATCCTTCCGGCGATCAACCACGATTGGAAAATTCCGCCACTTATCAGCCTTGTCGTGGTGATTGGCATCCTTGGGCTGGCGATCGGCGCATCGCTTGCGAGGGCTCCGAAGAAGGGCCGTTAGCCTAGGCGCAACGACGCCGCCGGCAAGGAGGCACCGGCGGCGCCGAGCGAAACGGGTGTGCTACTTGGAGATTTCGACTGATTCCGCCTGCATCGGAATGCGGTGGTCGAGTCGCACCTGAACTGCAGCCCCCACCACCAAGTCGGCCGCGCTCGCCGTTGCCGTTGACGTGTATGTGGTCCCCGATCCGAGCGTGAGGATCACGTCGCCGTTGACGGTGTTGAGGGTGAGCTTGTCGCCAGCGATCGCGACGACGGTTCCGCTCAATCGCCCGCGCTGTTCGCCGGCGTCGTGACCGCCCATCTGCGGGCCGCCTGGGCCCTGATCGTCGTCCATCATCGATCCCATCGCGCCAGATCGCTCTGGCCCAAACCCTTCGTCGCGCATGCGGTGGTCGATCGCCCCGCCGCCGATGGCGCCAACGATCAACAGCGCGGCGCCGATCAGCACCGATCGAACGTTGAACCAGCGCGTAGGGTTCGCGGACCCGCCCCTTCGGCGGGTGCTCCCTTCGGTCGGGGCGAGCTTCTCCTTTTTTGCCATGAAGTTCTCCTCACGTAGGGTTCGCCACAGCGACCTGCTGCGGATCTCAGAGAGAGCATGCGCCGCAAAGATGTGCGGAATCTTTGTTCTACGTGAGAATGCGCCAAGATAGGGGCATGAACCCGCGATCCGCAGCACGACTCGTTCGCTTCGCCGCCAGCCTCACGCTCGGGGCGGCACTCTTCGGCGGAGCGCTCCCAGCACGCGGTGAGGATCTGCCAGCAGTGCCCGAGATCCCGAGTTGCGACGCGATCAACGCGCGCAAGATCACCCTGGTGAACGGAAGCGCAAAGATCGCAGGATCGGTGCTCACCCTCGAACGAGGCCGCGATCAGTGGGCAACCTCGGTGCTCGACCCGATGCACCGCCTGCCGTCGACCTACGTGCCCACAGAGCTGGTGGCGATCGACTATCGCGCGCGCCAGGGTACGGGCGGCGGATGGCGCCTCAAGGCCGAGGCGGCCGGTGCGCTGCGCCAGATGTTCCTCGACTCGTGGGCCGAGGGGATCAAGTTGCGCGTGATCTCGGCGTATCGCTCCTACGCAACGCAGAAGATCACCTTTACGTATTGGGTGACGAAGTCGGGGTTGCAGGAGGCGCGCCACTACAGCGCGGTGCCCGGACACTCCGAGCACCAGCTCGGCACCGCCGTTGACCTTGGCACGATTGGCGCTGGTGCACCGTGGGGGACGAAGGCATTCGCATCGTCGCCAACGGCGCAGTGGCTCACCACCAACGCGTACCGCTACGGGTTCGTGCGTTCGTATCCGAGTGGCGCATCGAAGGTTGCGCTGAGCTGCTATGGGAGCGAGCCGTGGCACTGGCGCTACGTCGGCACGACCCTCGCGTACGAGATCGCCTGCAGCGAGATTGTTCCGCGCATTTTCTTGTGGAACCGACAGTACGGTGGCGAACGCACCATCGGTGCTGGGTGCGGCGCGCTGACGCCGCCAGAGGGCTACGAGGGAGAGGTGCCGCCACCGATCGAGTCGCCCACGCCAACAGAGTCGCCTACCCCGTCGCCATAGAGCTTGCTTGTCGGCGCGCGACTGCGAGCGAAGGTGCGCGAAGGCGCGCTAGTCGGCCTCTCTCACGGTGGGGCTCTTTGGCAGGAACCAATAGATGCGCGCCGCGTTTGCAACGGCGATTGCCACGAGCCCTTCGGCCACGAGCACACCAAACGCCTGAGCGGCGACCACGGCAACAAGGTTCACCGATGCGTGGATGGCGATCGGTAGCGCCAGTCGGCGGACGATCGCGCTGCGACCTCCGCCGCGCTCGACGATGCGCAACACAAGCAGCGCCAAGATCACGTGGAGCGTCATCGCAAGCGCGCGCTCCAGGATGGCGATGAGGGAGATGCCAACCGTTTGCGTGGCGAAGAGCGTCGCCGCTTGATCGAGCGCGGCGGCGGTCTCGGCTGGAAGATTCAGGCTGAGGCTGCCGTCGAGGATGCCGCCGACCAGCACGATCGCGGCGATTGCTGGGGTGAGGACGAGCAGGAGCGCCTCGGTTGCGCCATGGCCAAGGCCGTAGGCGACGCCAGGTCCAGTGCCGCGAATGCGTCGGCCTGCGGTGGAAAGGATCAACGCGCGACTCCCCTCTTCGAAGATGCCGGCGCTGAGCGACGCGGCGGTGACGAGCACAATCCATGCGGGACTCATCGCGTCGGGCTGCGCACCGCCGGTCACCGCGCCGGTGACGAGGGCGAGGAATGGTGCGCGCACCAGCTGGCTCAACACAAAGGTGACGCCACCCCATGCCCACGGCGCAAGGGTTCCGGCGAGTCGGCGCGCGACGACGAGGCTTGCGGCGATGAGGGCGACGGCGCCAAGCGCCATGACGGCGAATGCGAAGCGGCCGGTCTCGAGCGCGCCGGAATCGGCGAAGTAGATCACGCGCGGGCCTAAAGGCCCTTCACCTCGGAGACCACTTGGGCGAGAACGCTCTTCGCGTCGCCGAAGAGCATCGAAGTCTTGTCGAGGTAGAAGAGCTCGTTCTCGATGCCGGCGAAGCCTGTCGCCATGCCGCGCTTTACCACGATCACCTGCTCTGCGTCGGCAACGTTGAGGATCGGCATGCCGTAGATCGGCGATCCTGGGTCGCTCTTGGCGGCAGGGTTGGTGACGTCGTTGGCGCCGAGCACCAGCGCAACGTCGCATGCGGCAAACTCGCTGTTGATCTCGTCGAGGTCGAAGAGATGGTCGTACGGCACGTTCGCCTCGGCAAGGAGCACGTTCATGTGCCCCGGCATGCGCCCAGCAACCGGGTGGATTGCAAATCGCACGCGACCGCCGCGATGTTCGATGAGTTCGGCGAGCTCGCGCACGGCGTGCTGCGCTTGTGCGACCGCCATGCCGTACCCGGGAACGATGATCACGTTGCGCGCGTAACCGAGGCGCATGGCCGCCTCTTCAGGGGTGACGCTTCGCGTCGTGAGCCCCTCAGCGCTCTTGCCGGCGACTGCCACCTTTTCGCCACCGAATGCGCCGAAGAGCACGTTCGCGAAGGAGCGGTTCATGGCGCGCGACATGAGGATCGACAAGATGAAGCCGCTCGCGCCGTCGAGGGCACCCGCGACGATGAGGATGTTGTTGCCGATCGCAAAGCCGGTCGCGCTCGCGGCGAGTCCGGCGTACGAGTTGAGGAGTGAGACCACGACCGGCATGTCGGCGCCGCCGATCGGCAGCACCAGGGTGATGCCGATGATCAGGGCGAGCGCCGTCATGGCGAAGAACATCGGCACGCCGAGTTCGGTGGCGGCCCCCGTTGCGCCACCAGACTGCGTCACGACAAGTGTGACGTAGAGCGCCACGGCGCCGAAGAAGATCGCGGCATTCACGAACTTCTGGCCGAAGAAGGTGATCGGACGGCCAGGGAGGATCCCCTGGAGCTTTCCGAAGGCCATGAACGATCCGGTGATGGTGAGGGCGCCGAAGAGTGTCTCGAAGCCGAGGGCGACCATCTTCACCGCGCCTGGGCCGCCGGGAATGTCGCGGTAGTGCAGGAACTCGGCAATGCCGACGAGGGTAACGGCAAGTGCGCCGAACATGTGGCTGATCGCCACGCGCTGCGGCATGGCGGTCATTGGCACCAAGAGGCCCATCGGGAGGCCAATCGCCGTGCCAACGACGAGGCCGATGATGATGAACTCGTAGGTGATGATCTCGTGGTTGAGGAGCGTGCCGATGATCGCAAGCAGCATGCCGAAGGCGGCGAGCTGCATCCCGCGGCGCGCGGTATCCGGCTTGGTCAGGCCACGTAGGCCGAGGATGAACGCCGCAGACGCGCCGATGTACGCGACCTGAACGAAGAGTGCGCCGATCTGGTCGTTCACTTTGGCGCCTCGGTGCGCTTGAACATGCGCAACATGCGATCTGTAATCACGAAGCCGCCGACCACGTTCACCGTTGCGGCAGCCACCGCAACCGCTCCCATGATGTTGATGTAGAGCGGTCGCTCCGCACCGGCGATCACGATGCTCGCCACCAGGCTGATCGCGGAGATCGCATTCGTTGCAGCCATGAGCGGCGTGTGCAGGAGCGGCGGCACCTTGGTGATGATCTGGAACCCGGTGAATGCGGCGAGTAGGAAGACGTAGATCTCAACAATCTGAAGGTCGACAAGCGTCGGCGCGTCGGCGGCTACGGGCGAGCCCGTCAGGGCAGCGATCGCTGCTGCTGCGCCGATTGCGGTGAGGATCGCGGTGGTCATGGTTCTCTCTTGCTCCTTACTCTCTGCGTCTCGCTACTTCTTGGCGCTACTTCTTCGCGGGCGGGGTGACGGGCTCGCCCTTGTCGAGGAGGAGCATCGGTCCGGTGATCTCGTCGTCACGGTCGATCTTGAGCGCGCCACCTTCGCCGGTGAGGTGCTGCAGCAGGGTGCGCACGTTCACGGCGAACATCTGCGAGGCGTGAAAAGGAACGCTCGATGGAAGGCTCGAGGCGCCGATCAGGTGCACCCCGTGGCGGTCGACCGTTTCGTTGGGGACGACCCCCTCAACGTTGCCGCCCGATTCGGCGGCAAGGTCGACGACGACCGAGCCTGGGCGCATGGTTGCGAGCATCGCGTCGGTAATGAGGATCGGCGCCTTGCGCCCGGGGATGAGCGCCGTGGTGATGACGAGATCCTGCGAGGCAATGTGCTTGGCGATGATCGCCGCGTTCTGCGCCGCCTCGTCGTCGGTCTGGGCGCGGGCGTAACCACCCGCCCCGTCGGCCTTGGCGGCGGGTTCAACAAACTGGGCACCGAGCGAGCGCACCTGCTCCCCCGCCGCAGAGCGCACGTCGAATCCGCTCACCACGGCGCCGAGTCGGCGCGCGGTTGCAATCGCCTGCAGGCCAGCAACGCCTGCGCCGAGGATGAACGCCTTTGCCGGCGCAATTGAGCCCGCTGCAGTGGTGAGCATCGGCAGGAACTTGTCGAGTGCCGACGCCCCAACAAGTACCGCCTTGTATCCGGCAACGCCACTCTGCGACGAAAGCACGTCCATCGACTGTGCTCGGGTGATGCGCGGCACCAGCTCAAGGGCGAGAGCGCTCACCTTTGCGGCGCTCAGCGCGGGGAGGAGATCGTCGTTGGCGCCGGGGGTGAGCAGCGCGACTAGCGCGACGCCCTGCGGAAGCACCTTCGCCTCGGCGACGCTCGGCTTGCGCACCTTCACAACGACGTCGGGCTTTGCCGCGGCGATCCCAGCAGCATCGGCGGCGAGCGTTGCCCCCGCCTTCTCGTATGCGGCGTCGAGAAATCCTGCCGCTGTGCCGGCGTTGCGCTCGACGACCACGCTGTGTCCCGCGGCGATCAGCTTCACGATCGCGTCGGGAACGAGGGCAACGCGTCGCTCGCCCTGCGCCGTTTCGCGTAGCACGCCGATCTTCATCGCAACTCCTTGTCGTTCTGCCGTGACCCCTAGTCTACCGAACCGACCAGACCCCCCTCCGTTTCTTGGGGAGGGCTAGCGCCTTCGCCTATGCCGGCACGTAGGCGCGGTAGGCGGGCTCCCACATTGCGACGTCGACCGACTCGCCGATCTTCGCGGGAGGGATCGCAGCCCATCCCCGCTTTGCCCCTTCGGTAAGAATCGCGATCGCGATCGCGCGGCTGATGGTGCGCAGATCGGCAAGTGGTGGGTAGAGCATGCCGCTCGCGTTCGGTGTCGCTGCCGAGAGCGCGGCGAGTGTGTCAGCGGCAACGATAAATGCGTCGTCCGGGATCGCAGCAAGGCGTCCGGCGATCGCCGCGAGGCCAACCCCTGGAAAGACGTACACGTTGTTCGCCTGGCTGATCGTTACCTTGCGACCACTCAACTCCACGGGCGCAAACGGTGAGCCAGTTGCAACGATCGCCGTGCCGTTCGTCCAGGCCAACGCATCGGCTGGAGTGATTTCAGCGCACGAAGTGGGATTGGAGAGCGGCCAGATGAGCGGCGCGGGGGCAACGGAAGCGATCGCGCGAATCGAGGACTCGTCGAATGCACCCGCCTGACCGCTCGTTCCGAGCAGCGCCGTTGGTCGCGCTGCAGCAATGATCGTTGCGAGCGGCGCGTCGAGTACGCCGTCGATCTCTGCAATCTTCAATGCCGCTGAGGTGAGTGCGAGCTCGCGCTTTCCGTGGGTGAGATCGCTGCGACCCTCGTGCACCACGCCGTGCGAATCGATCGCAATGATCGCCGCCGCAAGAGCATCGCCCGAGAGTCCTGCGCGCTCGAGTCGTCGTCGCAAGAGGCGTGCGATGCCGAGCGTCGCTGCGCCCGCACCGTAAAAGAGAAATCGCTGCTTCGCTAGGTCGCGGCTGCCGTCGCCGCCACCTGCGGCGATCGCCGCGATGATCCCAGCGAGCGCGACGGCGCCCGTTCCTTGAATGTCGTCGTTGAACGATGGGATCTCAGCGCGGTAGCGTTCAAGGATGCGAATCGCATTCTCTTGCTTGAAGTCTTCCCACTGCACCACGCACCCTGGGAGCGCCGACTTCACGCCACGCACGAACGCCTCGATGAACGCGTCGTATGCCGCGCCGCGCAGTCTCGGATGGCGCCATCCGAGATAGTTCGGGTCGGCGAGCAACTCAGCGTTGTCGGTCCCCACGTCGAGCGACACGGGGAGCGCCCAGGCCGGCTGGATCCCTGCCGCGGCGGTGTAGAGGGCGAGCTTCCCGATCGGAATCCCCATGCCGCCAACGCCAAGATCGCCGAGCCCGAGGATGCGCTCGTTGTCGGTCACGACAATGAGGTGCGTGTCGGCGTTCCCCGACGCGTTGGTGAGCAGTTCGGCGATGCGGTCTTGGTCGTCGGGGGTGATCCATGCGCCGCGCGCGCGGCGCCAGATGCTGCTCCAGTTCTTGCACGCCTCGCCAACCGTCGGCGTGTATACGATCGGCAAGAACTCCTCGATGTTTGAGGCGATCAGCCGATAGAAGAGCGTCTCGTTGCGATCCTGCAGCGCGGCGAGTCCGATGTAGCGCTCGAGTGGATCCTCCTTGCGTCGGATTTTGCGCAGCTCCACGGCGACCTGCTCCTCGAGGGTGAGGATCGAGGCGGGGAGTAGGCCATCGAGGCCGAGGAGTCGACGCTCCTCGCGGCTGAAGGCCGTGTCCTTGTTGAGTGTTGGTCGCGAGAGGAGCGCCTTGCCGCGCTCCTTCACGGGGATCGGCGCGGCGGCGGTAAGGCTGCCGTTGACGACCTGCTGGGTTGGGGGCGTGCTCATGAGAGGGTCAGGATAGCCCTCGTGGCGGGTGTAGCATCGGCGCATGGCTGCCACGATCCTTGTCGTCGAAGACGACTCCGCCGTTGCCCTGGCCCTCGAGGTCGCGCTGCGCGGCGAGGGGTATCTCCCCGTGCTCGCAGGCTCCGGCGACGAGGGGTTGAAGATCGGCCTTGCTGAGGCGCCCGACCTGTTGATCCTTGACGTGCGCCTTCCAGGCATCGATGGCTTCGAGCTGCTGCGACGACTGCGCGCCGGCGGCTCGAAGGCGCCGGTGATCATTCTCACCGCCCGCGACGAAGAGGTCGACACGATCCTCGGCCTCGAGCTGGGGGCCGACGACTACATGACGAAGCCGTTCCGGGTGCGGGAGCTGCTCACGCGCGTTAAGTCGCAGCTGCGTCGCGCCTACGGTGAGCTCGCCGACGCCGGCGGCGGCAGGGTGAT
>JBPCTG010000111.1:0-10415 GCA_051006395.1 Candidatus Limnocylindrus sp. | reverse complement strand
GACAAGGGGACGGCGTTGCACGAGCTCGCACACCTTGAGAGCGGCGACTCACACGGCGACCCTTGGGCGCGCGCCTGCTTTGAGTTGCACCGTAAGTTCCTGCCACGCGCAGCGGTGCGCGCTGCGGATCTTGAGGTGACGCGGTACCTCTCCGGTCGACGCGAGTGGAAGCGGCGATTCGGCGAGCGCCCGCCGAAGCAGCCAGTCCCGAAGAGCGCCTGGGTGAAGCGCTAACCGAGGCTGAGACCTAGGCGGAACTCTCGGGGAGAAGGATCTCGACGAGACGCCGCGGCGCGTCGGTGAACTGTTGCAGAGTGCCGAGGTGGCGCTCGGCGAAGTCGCGCCAGGCGGCTGGGTCGACGCGACTCGCCGCGACTGCAGCCGCCGCCTCGCGCTCGCTGCGCACCAGGTCGCCGATCGCCTCGCGCTCGAGGTCAGGGAAGAGGCCGGGCGTCGTTTGATAATCGGCAAGGTCTGGAACGAAGAGCACCAGGGGACGCAGCAGGAGCGACCATTCGAAGATCGACGCCGAGTAGTCGGTGAGCAGCGCGTCGGCAATGGGGAAGAGCGACTCGACCTCGTCGGCGCGATCGAAGATTAGGTCGACGCTCCCCGCGGCACGTGCGGCGGCAAAATCGGTGGCGACGCCAGGGTGCCCCTTCGCGCCGATCGCCCATTCGCGCGGCAGCGCCGCGCGGAGTGCTGCGAGGTCGACGACGCCACCACCTGAGCGCGACTCACCGCGACCGCGAAAGGTCGGCGCGTAGAGGAGCAGCTTGCGCCCCGCGATCTGCGGGTAGCGCGACAAAAGTTCGGCGCGACGCGCCGCGACCTGTACCGCATTGGCGAGCGGCGCTGCGCGCAGTGAGCCGATCGCGTGGACGCGCGAAGCATCCATGCGGAACGCGGCGGCGTACGGCGAACGTGCCGCTTCTCCGCCGACGAAGGCATCGGTGTAGCCGCGGTGCAAGAAGCGCGCCTCAGGGCCGCGCGGCGCCGGTTGCGCAGCGTGTCCGAACCGTTTCAAGGCACCAGATGCGTGCCACACCTGGGCGATGCGTTGTCCGCGGCGTGGGGCGAGCAGATGCACCGGCAGGTAGGCGTTGTCGACGATCACTACCCCACTACGTCGCACCAGCCAGGCGCCGCGCAAGACTCGCAGCAGATAGCCGAACTTTGCCGCGAGGCCGTAGCCGTACGGTTCGGCGAGCGTGGTCACCTTGGCGTTGGGGCGCAGCGTATGAACCGCGTCGCGTGCGGCGGCGAGGGCTCCGTTCAGCTCGCGGCCACGCGGCGTTGCGAACAGCACGCGACGCGCATCAACGGGCAGCAGTCTCGCGATGGTGCCGACGATGCGGATTGCCGTGCCTGCGAGCAGGTACTCGAGCCACCCCATCGCGGGATCAGCTCTGCTGACGAACGATGATGTTCTGCCCGTCGAGCGTGTTCTCGCCGCCACGAAGGAGCGAGGCGATCACCTCAGCGACCTGGCTCGGCTGCATGATCGTGCTCGGGTCCTCTTCGGGGGCGAGCTTCTGGCGCAGCTCAGTCGCGCAGCGGCCGGGAGATACGACGTAGACCTTGATCCCCGTGCCCGCGAGCTCGTCGGCAAGCGTTTGCGAGAGGGAGACGACCGCCGCTTTCGACGAGGCGTACGCAATCCAGCCGGGGCGCGAGGTGGTCGCCGCCGTCGAGGCGACGTTGAGGATCTTCCCTGGGCGGCCGCGCATGTAGCGGACCGCCTCGCGAATCATGGCGAGCATCGAGAAGACGTTCACCGCGTAGGTGGTGCGAATGTTCTCGTCGGTCGTGTCGAGGAGCGACTTCGGTTCCGCGTAGCCGGCGATGTTGAGCAGCAAGTCGATTGACCCGTGACGCTCATGGATCCCCTTGACGAGCGCTGGGATCGCTTCGAGATCAGAGAGGTCCATGGCGATCGATTCAACCTTCGCCTTCGTCGCGCCGACCATGCGCTTCGTCTCTTCGAGTCCCTCGCCATTGCGGGCAACGAGGATGAGATGGGAGATATCGGGCTCCGCCGCCATGCGGATCGCCGCGGCGCGGCCGATCCCCTGGCTTGCTCCGGTGATGACGCAGACGCGCGACACGCTCAGCCGCCGCCGCCGCGCCAGTCGGCGTAGAGCGCCTCTGCGGTGATCAGGTCGCTCGGGTGGGTGATCTTCAAGTTCCGCTCGCTCCCCTTCAGGATCTTCACCTCGCCCGCGCCGCGCGCGTAGAAGAGGCTGGCATCTTCGGTGTACGACTCACCTGCGGCGGCGGCCTCTGCGTGCGCCTTGACCAGCGGCGTGTATGCAAACTTCTGCGGCAACTGCACATTCACCAGTTCGTCGCGATCGAGAATCCCCTCGACCTTGCCGCGACCGCGCAGCACAGTGAACGGAATTGGAATGCCGTAAAAGGCATTCGGCGCCGCATCGGCGATCAAGGCCTGAAACTCGGCGGTAGAGACGAGCGGACGTACCGCCTCGTGGATGATCACGGTGTCGCAGGCCGAGAGCGCGGCGAGGCCGAGTCGCACCGACTCCTGACGACTTGCGCCACCGGCGACGCAGCGAATGCGTCGGTCGAGTCCGTGGTTGCGCAACAGCGCAGCGGTGTCATCGATGTGTTCCGCTGGGCAGGTCACAACTATCTCACCGATCGAATCAACGCCGCTGATCGCCTCAGCGACGTGAATGATCAGCGGCTTTCCGCCGAGGAGCAGGAACTGCTTCGGCGCGGGCTTCCCCATCCGCTTGCCGACGCCCCCTGCGAGGAGCACCATCCCAATCGACATCACAGCCTCCTCGCTCGTGCGCGGTGCCGCTGCGGCGCCGCCTCGCCGTATCATAGGGCTCATGCCGACCAGCAGAGCCGTCACGAGCGAGGTCGTGCCCCCGCTCCGCGATCGGCTCCGCCTCGTCGCCCAGACGCTCCTGCTCCGCACCTTGCAACGCGTCGCCCGCCTTGCCCCGGTGGAGGAGAAGGTCGTCTTCGCCTCGTCGCGGGCCGCAGAGCTCGGTGGCAACCTGCTCTGGATTCACGATGCGATACGCCGCGAGCTTCCCACCGCGCGCATCGTCACCCTCTTGCGCCCGCTACACGCCCGTGGGTCGAACGTCGTAGCACGTGGGCTCTCGTACCTGCGCTTCATGTGGCGTACCGCGCGCGAGCTCGCCACAGCGCGGCTCTTCATCGTCGACGACTACTTCTTCCCGCTCTACGTGCTCCCCGCGCGCAGCGGCACCTTTGCAGTGCAGACCTGGCACGCTTCTGGTCCTTTCAAGCGGATCGGCTACGCGGTGCTCGACAAGAGCTTCGGAACGAATGAGTGGTCCGTTCGCTACCTGCCGATTCACACCAACTATGCGATGGCGCTCACCGGATCGCGAGAATCTGCGATGCACTATGCCGCGGCGTTCAATATGCCCGAAGGTCGATTCGTCACGTCGATCGGCATTCCGCGCACCGATGCCATGTTCGGAGCGGAGCGAATCGCGCGGATCGGCGCCGAGATTCGCGCTAGATACAAGATTCCGAGTGGCAAGCGCGTGGTGCTCTACGCGCCAACATTCCGCGGTGCGACCGTGCGATCAGCGTCAACGCCTCAGAACCTCGACCTGGCGGCACTCGGCGCGCGACTCGGTGGAGCAACGGTGCTCTTGGTGAAAGAGCATCCATTCGTCAAAGCGCGTCTACACATTCCCGAGGAGCTGCAGTCGTTTGCGATCGACGTTTCGGATTACCCCGACATCAACGAGCTGATGCTCATCAGTGACATCATGGTGACCGACTATTCGAGCGCGATCTTCGAGTACGCGCTCCTCGAGCGACCGATGGCCTTCTTCGCCCCCGATCTCGCCGATTACGAAGAGGAGCGCAGCTTCTTCTGGGACTTCCGCACGGGGGTTCCTGGGCCAATCTTCACCGAGAGTGCGGCGCTCGCCGACTGGCTCGCCGCCCCATCGCACGACCTTGCTCCCGTGCGCGCCTTTCGGGCGCGCTGGATCGAGATCGCCGACGGGCGCTCCTCGGAGCGGTTCGCTCAGAAGGTGGTTGCGCCGCTCCTTGCGGGGAGGGCACCCGAAGTGGAGTGGGCCGACGGGAGGCGCGACTCCAGCAGCGCCTAGTCCCCCTTTTGGGGCGCGGGGGCTACACTCCCGCTCCTATGCAGACTAACCCGCTCCCGAGGAGTCGCCACAAGATCCTCCTCGACGCCGACGTTGGCATCGACGATGCGATCGCCATGCTCTTCCTCGCCGGGCGCCCAGATGCTGAGATCGTTGGGGTGGGGAGCGTGCACGGCAACATCCCGTCGGAGCTCGCCGCCGCGAACGCGCGACGACTCCTCGAGCTCTGCGGTCTCGACGACGTGCCGGTCGCGATTGGCGCGCGACGCCCTATGGCGCAGCCGCTCGCCACAGCGGAGTGGGTGCACGGCGCCGACGGCCTCGGAAACACCAACCGACCAGCGCCGAAGCGCGGGCCGGTCGCCGAAGATGCCGTTGCCCAAATGTTGCGCCTCACCCGCGAGGCGCCCGGCGAGATCGACATCGTCGCCGTAGGGCCACTCACCAACCTCGGGCTCGCCCTCTGCATCGACCCATCGCTCGCCGAGCGCGTGCGCTCCGTGACGGTGATGGGAGGAACGATCATCCACGAGGGGAATGCATCCGCGACGGGCGAGGCGAATATCTGGCACGACCCCGAGGCGGCGCAGCTCGTCTTCTCCGCGTCGTGGCGCGCGACGATGGTGGGACTGGACGTAACGCAGGTGACGCGCCTTCGTGCCGCAGAGCTTACGGAGATCGAAGGGCTTGGCACTAAGCGATCGCGCTTTGCGATCGAGATCCTTGCGCACTACCTCGACGTCTATCAGCGCACCTTCGGCGCTCGCGAGTGCCCCCTCCACGACCCGCTCGCCGCAGGCGTCGCACTTGATCCGAGCTACATCACCGAGGCGCTGCGACTCGCAATTGACGTGAGCCTTGCCGGTGCAAACCGCGGCGCGACGGTGGTGGATCGACGCAGCTGGATGGCGCCTGCGACGAACGACGCCGAGCGACGCGAGCGCGTTGGCGGCGACGTTGGTGCGCCGAAGGGCGCCACTTCTGCACGTGCACTTGTCACGATTCCGATGAAAGTTGATGGCCCGCGCTTCGTGCGCGATCTCATCGACACGCTGAAGGTGGGTGGCTAGCGTGGCCGGCCCGGGGACGCTCCTCGTCCCCGCCTCCACCCCCCGCCCAGCACGCATCGTCGTGCTCGGTTGTGGCTCGATCGGCCAGGCGGTCGTGCCGCTCCTCATCCGCGATTTGGGAATCACGCCATCCTCGATTCGCGTCGTCGAGCTCCTCGACACGCGCGCGCGGATCGCCGACTCAATCGCCAAGGGGGTCACCTACGAGCAGGCGGCGGTGACGCGCGAGAACCTCGGCGCCTTTCTCGGCGAACGGCTCGGCGCTGGCGACGTGCTCCTTGACCTCGCCTGGAATATCGACGCAATCGAGATCATTGACTGGTGTCGCAACCACGGGGTGCGCTACTTGAACACGAGCGTCGAGGTGTGGGAGCCGTACGCTGACGTCGCCGAGCAACCACCCGCCACGCGCACGCTGTATCACCGCCACATGGGGCTGCGCGCCATGATCACACGCTGGGGGAACAACAACGGGCCGAGCGCGATCGTGGAACACGGCGCGAACCCTGGCTGGGTGAGCCACGAGGCGAAGTTCGCCCTCGAGGAGCTTGGCGCGGCGCTCCTTTCACGCAACGCGATCGTTGGCGCCGATGCTGCCGCGCGCATCGCAACCTTGGAGCGCGCGCTCGCCGCCGACGATTTTGCGCAGGTCGCCGAGGCGGCGGGAGTGAAGGTCATCCAGATTTCCGAGCGCGACACGCAGCTCACCGATCGGCCGAAAGAGGTTGGAGAGTTCGTCAACACTTGGTCGGGCGAGGGATTCTACGAAGAGGGGATCGCCCCCGCCGAACTCGGCTGGGGAACGCACGAGCGAGCGCTCCCCGCGCGCGGCCTTGCGCATGCGGGTGATGGCCCGCGCAACCAAATCTTGATCCGCCGCGCTGGGATGGAGACGCAGGTGCGCACCTGGATTCCCGGGGCGACACCGGCGCGAGCGATCGCCGAAGGTGGTGAGTCGATCGGCATGCTCATTCGCCACGGCGAAGCGTTCACCATGAGCGATCATCTCACCGTGCGTGACGAGCGCGGCGCGGCGCGCTATCGACCCACTGTCTACTACGCCTACTGCCCGTCCGATGCGGCGATCGCCTCGGTGCACGAGCTGCGCGGTCGCAACTGGGCGCACCCCGAGCGCTTCCGCCTTCTCAACAACGAGATCACCACCGGCGAGGATCGCCTCGGCGTCTTCCTGTTGGGTCATCCGCTCAAGGGATGGTGGAGCGGCTCGCTCCTCTCGATCGACGAGGCGCGCGTAAATCTGCCCGGCCACTCGGCGACCACCCTGCAGGTGGCGGGGTCGGTGATCGCGGCAGTCGCCTGGCTGCTGCGCCACCCGAACGAGGGGCTGCGAGTTCCCGACGAGCTGCCGCACCGCGAGCTGCTCAACGATATCCGTCACTACCTCGGTACCCGATGGTCGGGTGCCGTCGACTGGACGCCGCTCGCTGGCCGCCTCGAGCTCTTCCCTGACGCGGTCTCACCTGCCGAGGCGCCTGGCGACGACCCGTGGCAGTTCAGCGCATTCCTCGCGCGCTAAACGCTCTGCACGAAGAGCGCGCGCCAGCGCAGGCCCGCATACAGCACGGCGGCAATGCCAAGAGAACCGGCGACGATCAGCGTCGATGGCGCGCCGATGAGCGACGCAACCGCCCCCGTGGCGAGCGCGCCGACCGGCGTCGAGCCCGCGAAGACCGTAGTGTAGACGCTCATCACCCGGCCGCGTAGCGCGGCAGGGGCCGCCATTTGGATCGACGCGTTCGCGGTTGCAGCCATGCTGATCGCCCCGAATCCGGCGCCGAAGAGGGCGACCCCCGTTGCGCCCACGCACCAGGCCGCGTCGCTTCCGCTCGCAATGCCGGCGAGGATCGAGAGCGCGCCGAGGATTCCGCCACCAAGTACGACGAGGACGAGCCGCGGGCGGCGCTGCGCCGCGGCGAAGAGTGCGCCGCAGAGCGAGCCGAGGCCGACCGATGCCATGAGAAATCCAAGCCCAGGGGCTCCGACATTCAGCACCCCGCGCGCAAGCTCGGGGATGATCACGTTGAAGTTCATCGCGGCCCCAGAGACCGTTCCGATAGTGAAGACGCAGAGCGCGATGACTGGTGTGCGTGCAACGTAGCGAAGGCCCTCTGTAAGATTGGCCCGCACCGCCGCTGCGCTTCGCAGCCGCCCGCCGCGCGGTGCCACGTAGAGTTCCGCGTCGCGAATCGCCACGAGCGCGATCAGCACGGCGAGGAAGCTCACGGCGTTCAGCCCGAAGCAGGCAGCTACACCGACGATGCCGATCAGCACGCCGCCGATGGCTGGGCCGACGACGCGAGCGGCGTTGAACATCGCCG
Organism: Candidatus Limnocylindrus sp.; assembly: GCA_051006395.1. Taxonomy (GTDB): domain Bacteria; phylum Chloroflexota; class Limnocylindria; order Limnocylindrales; family Limnocylindraceae; genus Limnocylindrus. Next base: position 2,876 of record JBPCTG010000111.1, on the reverse strand, counting down.
AGTTGAATGCGACGGCGCGGCCCACCTCGGCGAGCGGGACCATCTCGGCGAAGAACGACTGGCGTACCGGCATGTCGATCGCGTTCACCACGCCAAGGCATGCAGCGAGCACGAAGAGGATCGGTAGATCAATTACCCCCGTCGCGACGAGGAGCGCCTGCAACGCGGCGAGGAGCATGAGTGCCGCCTGGGTGCCAATGAGCGCACGCCGCTTCGGTAGTGCGTCGGCGATCACCCCGCCGAAGAGGCCAAAGAAGAGGACAGGGGTGAACTGCGCGGCGGCAATCGCGCCGAGCCAGAAGGGATCGTGACCAAGATCGATGACGAGCCATGCTTGCGAGATGGACTGAACCCACGTTCCCGCGAGCGAGATGAGCTGACCGAACCAGAAGAGGCGGTAGTTACGGTGGCGAAACGGCCCGCGCCACCGGATCTCGAGCGGTAGATTGCGCTGCGTTCCTAGCGACGACATCGCCGCGCTAGCGGCGCGATCGACGCGCCGAGGAGATCGCGGCGATGATCGGCAGCGAGAAGATCGCGCCAAGCGGTCCGCCGATGATCCCGCCAGCAGTACCCGCAAGGAATACCGTCGATGCTGGGAGTCGCAGAGCGCTGTCGAGGAGTCGCGGCGCGAGCCAAGTAGCACACAGGAACCAGGCCACGGCGATGAGGGCGATGCCGACGAGGGCGTACGGCCCTGCGGCGAGGAGTGCGATAAGCAGGGGCGGGAAGAGCGCCGGTCCTTGGCCGAGCGTCGGGATCGCCATAACCAGGCCGCCGAGCGTCCCGGCTAGCACGCCGTCGGCCCCAGCGAGCGATGCGCCGATGTACACGACAACGCCGTAGACCAGGCCGAGCAGCAGGTGCCGACCGATGAATCGGGCAAGGAGCTCTTCGAGCATGAGGCGTGAACGTCGTACGGAGGCACTGCGGCGCATTGGTGCGAGCGACTCAAGCCCTTCGAGATAGTCGGGGCTCGCCGAAAGGATCACGCCGCTACCGATCGCGAGGACCACTGGGCCGATCGCGCTAAGCGCACCGGTTGCGATCGCCGAAAGGTTGGCCTCGATGCCGCCCGCGGCTTCGCGCAGCGCAGAGATAAGGTCGCGCGCGAGTGGTGCAAGGTCAACGCGAATGCCAAAGGTGCGCAGGAGCTTCGCCGGTCGATCGACATACTCCGCAATCTCAGCGGCGGTCGGTGCTGGGCCCGCGAGAATCGATCCGAGCGAGCGTGCCAGTGAGAAGGCGATCTCGCCGAGGACGAGCAGCACGGGGATCGCACCGAGAATCCAAACAGCGGCGGCGGCGCGCCCCCGCGGCCAGCCGCGTCGAACGAGCAGGTTGATCGGCGTGTCGGCGAGTGCGGCAAGGATCCATCCACCGATGAGTGCGTAGACGATGCCGCCCTGTGCTTCGACCACGGCGCTCACCACGCTGAGCCCCGCGAAGATCGCCACAAGGGCTGCTGCGGAAAGGGCGACCCAGCCGACGAGGCGCGCCGCCTGCGGCCACGCCCGTGCGTCGAGTGGTGATGGAAGGTGCATGCCGTGAGCCTAGCGCAGCGCTGCCGCGAGCACGTCGATGGGGAGCTCGAGCGCTGTAGCGTCGTTAACGCCAACCATGGTTTCGCCGGCGAGAAGTGCATCGATGATCGCCGCCTCGGTCGCGTCGGCGGTCGCCTCGAAGAGCGGCGAAAGATGGGCGTTCACCGCCATCTCAACGCTCGTCGTGAAGGGGTGCGCCGGCTCTAGGTTCTCGACGGGGAGTTGAGGATTTGCCGTGGAGAACGAAAGGACGAGGTCGCCGGAACTGTGCTCCCCAACGCCCCCGACACGCGCGATCCCCATCACGGCGCGCTGCGCGATGCGGTCGAGCTGCGTGGCGATGAGCGGCGCGTCGGTTGCCACAATCACAATGATGGACCCTGCTCCGCCGCGTGGATCGTCGGCACTTGATGCGTTCGACGCTGTCGGCGCTGCGGCAGCTGGATACGGGAGCGGATACCGATCAGCGGCGAGTGGGCCGCCCTCGGCGCCCAGGTTGTGGCCGGCGATGGTGAGGCGGTGGCGACGGCCGTGGTTCGCCTGAACGAAGACGCCAACGGTCCAGCCGCCAAGCTCTGTGGGAAGTCGTCGGCTCGCCGTGCCACTCCCACCCTTGAAGCCGTGGCAGATCATCCCGGTTCCGCCCCCCACGTTGCCGCGCGGCACCGCCGCGCCGGTTGAGAGCGCCGCAGCGGAGTCGAGCGCCGCGCGCGTATGAGCGGCCGTCACGTGGAAGCCGTTCACGTCGTTGAGCACCCCGTCCCATGTCTCGCCGACCACCGGCAGGCTCCACGGCGGCGTCCCTGGAACGTTGTCGAGCGACCAGCGAATCATCTCGTCGTGCACCACGCCAACGGAGTGCGTGTTGGTGAGGCAGATCGGTGTAGTGAGAAACCCAGACTCGCGGATCCACTCCAGACCGGTCAACTCGCCATTGCCGTTCAATCGATGCGTGCCGGCGAAGAGCGGTCGCCCCATCTCTGCGGCGGCACGCGGCAAAATCGCCGTGACACCGGTGCGCACGGGGCCCACGCCGCGGCGCAGCTCCCCATCGCCGCGCACGATCGTCGTCGCGGCCACACGCACCCCTGCCACATCACTGATGGCATCGAGCGGTCCTGGGGCGAATCGGCCGATCTTGATACCGAGATCTGCGGCGCGCTGTGGTCGGCTCATCTGTGTACTCCGAAAGTCATGTGCGCTTCGCAAATCATTTGCGTGCCGCACGCAGCGACTCGTAGAGCATCAGTGCGGCTGCAGTGGCGAGGTTGAGGCTCTCGGTGCGCCCCACCATGGGGATGCGCGCCATGTCGCTGCATGCGCCAGCGAGTG
>JBPCTG010000110.1:0-4594 GCA_051006395.1 Candidatus Limnocylindrus sp. | reverse complement strand
AGTCTAGCGCGCGACGCTGACCGCCGCTCGTCCGATGGCGGCGGCGCCAGCAAGCACTGCATCGGCGCCGAGTTCTCCCGCGCGCAGCGTGCAGCGACCGCCCGGATACACGGCGGAGCTCGCGAGGCGGAACGCGGAACGCACGAATGGTTTCTGCGCGAGGCCAAGCGTTCCCGCGACGGCGATCGCCTCGGGTGCCACTGCGGCCATGAGGCTGGCAAATGCGAGGGCGAGCGCCTCGCGCGCCTGCTGCACAACCTGCACGGCGTCGGCGTCACCGCGGCGGGCGAGGGCGAAGATTGCTGCCGCGTCGGCGCCGCTGCGACCAACGTCGCGCCATCGGCGCTCGAGTGCGAGTCCACCGACATATGCCTCGACGCAACCGCGACGACCGCAGGCGCAGCGCGGACCATCGAATGCGGCGCAGAGGTGGCCGACCTCGCCCGCCGCGCCACGGTGCCCGGCAACGACCTTGCCGTTGGCAACGATCCCCGAGCCGAGTCCGGTGCCGAGGGTGACAAAGACGAACGGCTCGGCGCCGCGACCGGCGCCGTACGCCGCCTCGCCGAGCGCGCCCGCGTTGGCGTCGTCGTCGATCGCAACGGGCACGTTGCCAAAGGCGCGCGAGATGAGCGCTGCGATCGGCACGTCGCGCCATCCAAGGTTCGTGGAGTAGCGCACGATGCCGCGGTCGCGATCGAGCGGCCCGGGAATGCCGGCCCCCACGCCAACGATGCGCGCGTCGCCCGACACCGAGGCGACTGCGTCGCGCAGTGTGGCGATGAAGCGTTGCGGGCTCTTTGGCGTGGCGAACGAAGCGCTCGGTGTGATCGGCGCGCGCGCCGAGTGCACAAGCGGCGAAACGACGAGTGCCGTCTTCGTGCCGCCCACGTCGACGGCGAGGATCGCGTCGCGCTTAGGCATGCGGGGCCGCCTCGATGGCGGCATACAACGAGGCGGCAAGTTCAGCGCTCTTCACCGCTGGATTCTGCGCGAGGGCGGCAATGAGTGCCGCGCGCGATGCGTCGCCAAGGTTCCCCGAGGCTGTCGCCGGTGCGAGCGCTGCGGCGAGCGCCGACTCGTAGGCGGCCACGCGCGCAAGCTCGGCGCGCGCGCCGGCGGGCGGCTCCTGCAAGGTGCGGTGCTCCCACGACCCGTTGCTATGCGCTGCAACGCCTTCCACCACCACGCCGTTCGGCAGCCATGCGGCAGCGCCACGGTTCGGCAGTCCGAGGATGAGCGGCGCCCCACCGATAGCCCCTGCGCTAGCACCTGCACTCGCGGCGAGTTGTGCGGCGATGAGCGGCGTGATCACCGCGGCGTACCAAACGGCACCGCGTCGCGTCACGCTCTCGCCGGCACGCCCCTCGCGCGCCTCGGCGAGGAGCGTTGGCTCCATGCGCATGAGCGCCTCGGCGCGCGTCTCGCTCGTCCCGAGCTGCGCTTCGAGCTGTCGCTCGGGGTGCAAATAGAAGCGCAGGTACGGGGCGGGGATCGCGCCGAGGTGCGCCACGACCGCCTCGTCGATCCCCTTGTACGCGGCGGCGAATGGCGCGGTGCCAACGCCGGTAGGCGGCACCCACACGCCGGCGTGATTCAGTCCAACGTACCGCGCTGGGTCCGCCGCGGTGAAGTTCGGCAGGTGCGCCGCGATGCCAGCATCGCTGATCGCGCGCAGGAACGTTACCGGCGCGTCGCACACCGAAACGATGTTCAACGCTGGATGCGCCGCGAGCGCAGCGGAGACCACGACTCCAGAAGGGTTCGTAAGGTTGATGACGAGCGCCTGCGGCGCGTGCGCGGCGATGCTGCGCCAGGTCGCGGCGAGCGCCGGGACGGTGCGAAGCGCATTGGAGAATCCGCCCGGGCCCATCGTCTCTTCGCCGAACACGCCGAGTGCACGAGGGAAACGCTCATCGAAGGCGCGCGCAGCGAGCCCGCCGATGCGCACCTGGTTCACCACGATCGCAGCCCCCTCGACCGCGCGATCGAGGTCCTGCTCGACAACGACCTGCACCTTCGAGTGGCCGTTGAGTCGCGCGCGGAATCCCGCCTCGATGTCGGCGAGCTTTTCGGCGTTACGCCCTTGAAGCACCACCTGAATGCTTGGCGCGTCGTGCGGGTAGCCGGCGGCGAGCGCGTCGGCGAACTCGGGGGTCGAGGCGCCGCTTCCGCCGATCAGCGCAATGCGCTTCACGCCGCCACGCGCCTCAGGCGCCGTAGAAGGAGCGAACCCCGGCGCACACGCGCGCGATCTCGTCGTCGGTGAGCTCGGCGAACATTGGCAGGCAGAGCAGCGTCGATGTGAGCGACCGCGCCACGGCGAGATCGTCGGAAGCGCGCCACGGCGAATGCGCGTACGCCTGTTGATCGGGCACAAGGTGTGGGTAGATCAACTGTGTCTTGACCCCCTGCGACTCGAGGTGCGCAACAAGCTCGGCGCGACGCGGTGCCTGCACGGTGTACATGTAGTACGCGTGCGTGCCGGTCACGTCGTGTGCCGGCAGGGTGAGCGGTGTGCCAGCCAAGCCCTTCGCGTACGCGGCGGCAACGCGTCGGCGCCCCGCGACCTGAGCGTCGAGGTGGCGCAGCTTCACCGAAAGGAACGCCGCCTGCAGCTCGTCGAGGCGCTCCTGGTAGCCAATGATCAAATGCTCGTGCTTCGTTCCCTTTTGTCCCATGTAGCGCAGCTGCTTGATCTTGTCGCGCAGATCGTCGCTGCTGGTGGTGATCGCGCCGCCGTCGCCGAGCGCCCCCATCACCTTGCTCGGGTAGAAGCTGAAGCAGGCGGCATCGCCGAGCGAGCCGGCACGCTTGCCGCGCAACGTTGCGCCGTGCGCGTGCGCCGCATCTTCAACCACCGGGATTCCAGGTGCGGCGGCGCGGATCGCGTCGACGTCGGCGCATGCGCCGTAGAGGTGCACGAGGGCGATCGCCTTGGTCTTGGGGCTCACCGCGGCGGCGACCTTTGCAGGGTCCATGTTCGCGGTGAGCGGGTCGACGTCGACAAATACCGGCGTTGCGCCGCAGTAGGTGATGGCGAAGACGGTGGCGATGTAGGTGTTCGGCACGGTGATCACCTCATCGCCGGGGCCAACGCCGAGCGCGCGAAGCGCAAGGTGGAGCGCCGCGGTTCCAGAGCTGATGCCGATGCCGTGCTTTGCGCCACAGTAATCGGCGAACTCCTGCTCGAACCCAACGAGCTTCGGACCGAGGGTGAATCGCTCGCCGGGGAGCACCGCCTCGAATGCGGCGCGCAGTTCGTCGGCGAGTGCGGCGTGCCAACGGGTGATGTTCTCAACCGGAACGATCGATGCACCAGCCGCGACTCCGGCCGCTGCGCCACCCTGCACTGCGCTCATTTCGTACCCCCTCTCACCCTTACGACTGCCCGTGGTTGTCTGACAACTTTACGGTAGCACCACCCTATCGGCCCGCAGTCCGCTCATGCTGATGGCGCACCACGTCGAACGAGAAGAGGTCTCCGCGGTGGTAGTCGTGCGCACCAACGACCGGCGTGCCTGTCGCATTACGGCTCACTTGGCGCGCAAGAAGCCATGGCTCGTTGGCGCGCAGCGGCACCGCCCTTGCAAATGGCTCAGGGAGCGTCGCAGCGCTGAAGCGCGCAGTCGCCATCACCGGTCGATGGCCACGCGCCTCCAAGATGTCGAGGAGCGACCCCTCCCACTCGCTATCGGCAACGTCGGCGAGTAGGGCGTGCGGCATCACATCGCGGCTGCAAATGATCGCCTCGCCGTCGGCGTAGCGCACACGGTCGAGCGCAATCACCAGCGAGCCCGCAGGGAGCGCGAGGGCGCTCCGCTCGTCGGCCGTTCCCCTCCGGATCTCTCGCGCAACCACCTGACTGGTCGACGCGTAGCCGAGTGAGCGCAGCATTTCGGTCACCGATTCATAGCGCGTGATCGGACGTTCGACGCTGATGTGCGGGCGCACATAACGGCCGGAGCCGTGGCGCACGTCGATGAGGCCCTCCTGCTCCACGAGCTTCAGCGCCTCGCGAACGGTGGTGCGCCCCACGTTGAATCGCTCCGCGAGGTTCGCTTCGCTCGGCAGCGCCGAACCAGGCTTCGCAGATACAACGATGCGGCGAATCTTTGTTGCGAGCGTGAGCGGGAGCGAGCTGCGCTGCGCCATCGCGTTACTTTACCGAGCCGCTCACCAGGCCACGGGTGAGCTGGCGCTGCGCGGCGAGCGCGAAGATGAGCACGGGGAGCAGCACGAGGATTCCCGCCGCGGCGATGCGCCCCCAGTCCATCTCCTTCACCGTCATGAAGCTGACCACCGACACGGTGGCGGTCTTCGCGTCGCGCGAGGTGAGGATCAGCGCGTAGAAGAACTCGTTCCACGTGTACAAGATCGAGATCGCCGCGGCTGCAACGACGCCGGGGCGAATCAGCGGCAACACCAGTCGCGACACGATGGTGAATGGACCTGCGCCGTCGACGACCGCCGCCTCTTGGATCTCGGGCGGAAGATCTTCGATGAATGGGACGAGCACCCAAATGGAGACTGGGATCGTGATGGTGAGATAGGCGAAGGCGAGACCATAGAGCGTGTCGGTGATCGCGAGGGC
>JBPCTG010000109.1:0-2150 GCA_051006395.1 Candidatus Limnocylindrus sp. | reverse complement strand
TGCGAATGGCACCGAGGTCGTTCCCCAGGTGCGGCGCACCGCTCGGCTGGATCCCCGAGTAGGCGCGCACGGCGGTTTTGGCTGCGGTCGTCATGGGGGGAGTGTAGCGGCGCGGGGGTAGGCGAATCGTCGTGCGGCGGCTAGGGTGAGGGCATGCGCCGCACCGCCGCCCTCGCCCTTGGACTCCTCCTGCTCGCCGCTTCGGCTGGGGCTTCGCCCGTGCAGGCGAACGGCATCGGCCACTTCGACGATGTGTATGTTGCCCGCCGCGGCACGGCCTTTGGCCCAGCGGGGAGCTCCTGCGCGCGCCCGCACTTCGTCGCCGACGGGGTCGACGACCAGCAGGAGCTGCTCTTTGCCCTCCAAGACACCAATCCTGGCGGCGTGGTGCACGTGTGTCCGGGCACGTATCACTTGAGCGAACCGATCGAACTCACCATGACGCACGACGTCACCCTTGACGGCGCCGGCATGAACCGCACCATTCTCGATGGTGGTGCGCGCTATCGCCGCGGCGTGCGGTTGAGCAGTACCTCCGACATCTTGTGGCAAGACGGGTCCGGCACCCTCACCATCTCGAATCTCACCGCTCAGAACGCTGGCGGCGGGTATGGCGCGTTCTACCTGTCCGAACTCGTCAATTTCGATCACGTGCGCCTTTATCGCAACGAGTCGGTGTACGAGGGTGGAGCGATCTGGGGGTGCGACCTTGTTATCACTCATTCCGAGTTCATCGACAACCAGGGCGGCGGCGGCGGGGCGATCAGCGGATGCGACGTCGACATATCTGATTCGCTCTTCGAGGTGAACATCGGCTGGGGGACCGGCGGGGCGATCTTGGGCTACACGGTGACCGTCGCGAACTCCACGTTCATCGCCAACCAAGCGAGTTACTCGGGTGGGGCAATTCAGGCAGATTCTGTGGTCGTCGAGGATTCACGATTCACGGGTAATGTCTCTCGCGGCATGGACGCCTGCGCAGGTGGCGGTGGTGCAATCTACGCCTGGGATGAAATTTCGATCCGCGACAGCAGTTTCGATCGCAACCGCGCAGATGCTGAAAGTTGCGACGGTATGGATCCTGATTGGGCGACCAACTCCGCTGGGCTCGGTGGGTCCGTGTTCCTTGCGCAGATGGACCCGGGTCCGTCGAGCGTCACGGTCCTCGATACGACGTTCACGCGAAACAGCGCGGCGTTTGCGGGCGGGGCGCTGGCCTCGCTGGGCGAGCTGAATTTCGCGCGGTTAACGTTTACCGCGAACACAAGCGGTGGCTGGGGTGGCGCGCTCTTCTACAACGGGTATGACTGTGACAACAGTCTTACGGAGACTGCTTTGGTTGGACCGCTCGTATTTCACCGCAACGTCGCCGAGGATGGCGGCGGAGCCATCTACGTCGTAAACGCGAGCGCCGCGGAATCAGCCGCCTTTGCGATCTCCTCGGTATACCGATCCAACCGCGATCGCACCGCTCCCTACAGCCCGAACTACTACGACGACGACGGCTGCCCCCCGTAAAGGCGAGTTCGCTTCGAGGAGCCGCTCCGCTACCCTGCGTGCATGAGCACGGCCGCTGAGCCTCGGGAACTGCGCATCGCCCTGCTGGGGGCTGGCACCGTCGGTGCCGCCGTGGCGCGAGCGATCGCCGCACGCGCGGGCGAGTGGCCGCTCTCCATTGCCGGCATCGCGGTGCGCAACAGGGAGAAGGCGCGTGCCGCTGGGTTCGAGCAGATCGCCCCGATCACCGTCGATGCGTTGGGGCTCGCTGCCTCAACCGATGTCGACGTGGTGGTCGAGCTGATGGGCGGCATCGATCCCGCCTTTGCCTGCGTGGAGTCGGCGCTCCTCGTTGGGCGCCCGGTGGTCACCGCGAACAAGCTGCTCCTCGCAACGCACGGCGCGCAGCTCGAGGCAACCGCGCGCAATTCAGGCGCGGCGCTGCGATTCGAGTCGGCGGTGGCGGCGGGCGTCCCGGTGATCTCGGTGCTCGCAAAGGACCTGGCCGCGAACGAGATCTCGCTGATTCGCGGCATCGTGAACGGCACCACCAATTACATCCTTACCAAAATGGAGAGCGAGGGCTGGACGTACGATCGCGCGCTCGGCGAGGCGCAGAAGATCGGCTACGCCGAGGCTGACCCGCGCAGCGA
>JBPCTG010000108.1:0-1671 GCA_051006395.1 Candidatus Limnocylindrus sp. | reverse complement strand
TCGTGCGGTGGCGACTGAGGCGCTCCGCGCCATTGCGATCTAGCGCAGCGCGCACGTGTATCGTGCGCACATGACATCTCGTGAGGCCGCGCCGCGTCGATCCGCACCGCTCGGCTTTGCCTCGCGCCACCCGCGGCTCGGTGCCGCCCTCGGCGCGATCGCCATTTCGCAGTCGTCGCCGCTCGCAAAGCTTTCGGGGGGATCGCCCGCTGCAGTAACCCTCTATCGCGGCGTCTTCGCCCTGCCGTTCCTTGCCTTCATCGCGCGCCGCGAAGGGCACCGCGCGAGCCGTCGCGACCGCGCCCTCGCACTCGTGGCGGGCGGCCTCTTCGCCCTCGACCTGCAGTGCTTCCACACGTCGATTCCGCTCCTCGGCGTCGGCCTCGCAACGGTGGTGCCGAACGCGCAGGTGCTGATCGTCGGCGCGGTGGCGGCGCGCGCCGGCGAGCGCACGCCAGGGCGCGCGATCATCGCCCTCCCCTTCGCCTTCGCCGGACTCGCGCTCCTCGCGCGCGTCGTGGATCCATTCAGCGGCGGTGGTGCGGCGGTGCGCGCCGCGGGGAGCGACCCGCTCCTCGGTGTCATTTGGGGGATCGGTGCCGCCTCCTTCTATGCGCTCTATTTGGTCATCACCCGACGCATCTCGGTGGGCTCCGACGCGGTTGGTCCGTTTGGCATGCTGCGCGATGCGGCGGTCGGCACGATCGCCGTCTCGCTTTCGATTGCGCTCTTCGACGGCACCGTTATCCCCGCCGAGCCATGGCCTGGCTACGCCTGGCTGCTGCTCTTGGCGATGCTCTCGCAGGTGCTCGGCTACCCGCTGATCAATGCGTCGATTCCAAAGCTGCCAAGCATCGTTGGTTCGATGCTCCTCTTCGTGCAGCCGATCATGACGCTCGTGGCGGGGGTGGTGATCTTCGGTGAGCTACCGACGCTCGGGCAGCTATTGGGCGCAGGGCTGCTCTTTGGCGGTGTGCTGATCGCTGCGCGCCGCTAGCCGCGCCTAGCTCGAGTCGCCGCTAGCGCGGCGCGACGAGGGTGAGGATGCGCGCCGGGTTTGCGACGGTAATCGTTTGGATCGTTGCGGCGTCGACCCCCGCAGCGGTGAGTCGCGGCAAGAAGGTTCGCTGCAGGTAGGTGTAGCCGGCGCCACCGTAGCTCGCGAGCTGCGAGTCGTGACACACATCTTGGCTGAGCATCAGCCGATCGGCGTGACCATCGTTGAGCAGCGTTGTGATGAGCTCGATCACCCTCGGTTCGCCTGCGCGCTCAAGCGGTGTGAAGCTCATCCCCAAGAAGTCGGCCTCAACCGTCGCGCCGCGGCGCGCGATCTCACGCCAGTGATCGATGCGCGGCCATGAGTCACAGTGGCCGATCACGACGCGCGCGGGATCCAGTCCCTCCTCTTCGAGCACGGTGAGCTGCGCGATTCCAACGGCGCTCTGCGCAGCGTGTGTGGTCACAGCGGCACCCGTGCGCATCGCCGCGCGCGCCGCGGCGCGAAAGACGCGCTCCTCTTGGGCCGTGAGCCACGGCTTGTCGCTTCCGATTTCGCCGATGATCCCGGGTCGCACGCGACCACCCGGCGCGTCAGGATCAGGGAGCCCCTCTTCGAACTCGGCAACGATCTCGTCGGCGAGGTCATCGACGCTGCGCTGATCAATCCGTGCC
>JBPCTG010000107.1:0-1126 GCA_051006395.1 Candidatus Limnocylindrus sp. | reverse complement strand
GCGTGCCATGCCCGATGAGGAGCTGGAGACCGCCTGCCGACTCTTGATCAGCCGACCGATCGCTCGCCGCCAGGCCGGTGTCGAAGACCTCTCCTGGTCCACCATCGCGCGCGCCGTTGAAGAGGTCGCGAGTGCGCCAGCGGGATCGCTCGCCAAGCTCCTTGAGGAGAGCGGCGACCTTGGCCTCGCGGTCGAGGAGCTGTTCGAATCGGAGCGACCGATCGCTGGCGAAGCACTCGCAGCGGCGCAGCGAAGCGCCGCAGTCCAGAGCGCTGCGATCGCCGTCGCCGAAGGGGCGGGTCGCGTTGGAGTTACAGTGGAGCGCGGCGATGGTCCGCGACTTGCCGACCTCCCCGGCGTGTTCGCGGCAATCAGCGACGCTGGAGGGCAGCGCCGCCACGATCTCATCTCGCAGCTGCTCTTCGGCTGTTCGCCGATCGCGGCGAAGTACGTGGTGCGCATGCTCACCGGCGACCTGCGGATCGGCCTGCGTGATGGACTCTTTGAGGCGGCGCTCGCCGAAGCGTTCGCGGCGACGCAAGTCGATGTGCACCGCGCCATGATCCTCGAGGGCGATCCTGGGAACGTCGCGCTCCTTGCCAAGCGCGGCGCGCTTGCGCAGGCGCGCCTGCGCCTCTTCCATGCGATCCCGCCGATGCTCGCCGATGCGGCGAAGAGCGCTTCGTATATCGTTGAGCGAAGCGCCGAACTCTCCGCGGGCCCGATCGCCGTTGAGGACAAGTACGACGGGGTGCGCGCGCAGCTGCACATTTCAGGCGATCGTGTCGCGATCTACGGGCGCGACCTTGACGAGGTGACCGTCGCCTTTCCTGAGATCGTCGCCGCAGCCCAGGAGGCCGGACTCCACGGGATCTTCGACGGCGAGATCATTGGCTGGTCCGAAGAGGGGCAGCTCCCCGCAATGAGCGTGATCCTACGGTTGAGCGGCGCCGGCGCGTCGCTGGTGCAGCAGGAGCGCGCGGCGGCAATCTTCGTCGCCTTCGATTGTCTTGCGCGCGGGGATACATCGCTGCTTGACGAGGCGTACACGATTCGTCGCGCCGCGCTCGAGGCGAGCGGGATCGTGACGGCAGGGACCGGAACGATTCGCCTCGCCGAGGCGCGC